>NZ_QODJ01000030.1:0-74210 GCF_009935965.1 Pseudomonas sp. L13 | reverse complement strand
ATCGGCTAGCAGCTTAAAGAATGCATGGGCGTTGCTGTTTTTGGCGTGCTGCTGAATGCGCTGCTGTTGATGCCTGACGATTTGACGTCTACGATTCACGCGGGTTGTCCTTGTTCGAGTGGTGTGTGTTCGCAACTATCACCGTAGACCAAGGACCGCCTTTTTTCATTTTTCTGTAGTCAGATCAGCTGGTTAACTGTTAAGGAAGTGCCATTCAAATCTGTCCCCTTTTTCTTTTTTCTCATAAGTACAACGACCTGCAATGCCCGGGCGCTATGCGCCTGGGTGAGCAGAAGCTGATTGATGTGCTGCTGGACAACCAAGACTAAGGATTCCCCATGACAACCAAACAATCCGACTGGGAGCGTATTAAATAGTTCTTCCAGGCCGGGCCATAAGTCGGCAGGCCTCTGATATCTAGTATTACTTCACGTATTTGAAGGATGCACTGACCAGCAATTGATTATTGATGGTAACCTTACAAAAGCGCTTCTCAACTGTTTTGCCATCAATGGCAAAAGCAGGAGTGCATTGTAAAAATGCGTTTTTCCCCTTCCAATCTTTAGTAACTCCGGTGGTGGTTGTGCTTACCGGCTCTTGCATGAATTTTCGGTTCTGTGGCCCGAAGTAGATTTCGGGTTCTCCACCGCCAAAAAAACCGGATTCGTATGTGGAGCAGAGTGTGCCTTCAATACGCTCTCCATCAATAATATTGGCGTCAATATGGCAGGCAGTCAGACCATTTGAGACATCCAGATCAACCGGTCCCAGGTTGGTCCAAGTGGGAGTGCTAATGCACCCGGACAGAGCCGCAGTAGCAAAAGCAATGATGCAAGTGGATTTGGCGCGAGGCATTGAACTGAGCTTCCTTACTTTTGAATTTGCATCACCAATACCGGCAACCAGCCACGATTTCAAGTATCACAGTGAGTTCGTAATAACCCGTAAGGGAGGCAATCAAACGCGCCTACCGGGAAAGGTCACGGCACATCACGACCATACCGATTTCGGCTACATCGGTACTGAAGGGGATTTCTCCCAATGACCTAAACCCGAAGTTCTTATAGAAACGCTGCGCGTTTGAATTGGTCTTCAGTACGTCTAGCCATAAGAAACCTTCATTGCGGTTTTGCGCTACGTCTTGAATGAATTGGAGAAGCTGCTTCCCATAGCCCTTGCCCGCCTGAGACTTGAGGAAGTAAATTTTCTGGAGTTCGGCGCCAAAATGATCAGACGTTGGGATCGGCTTGGACCAATTGACTTTTGAGAATCCTACTGCCTGGCCTTTGTCGTCGAACGCAATGAGCCAGTAGTGATTGATAGGTGAACCGATAGATTTCTGCAGTTCAGAAACCGAGAAGTCCTCGCTTAGGAAGTTCTGTAGTCCTGGGGCGGTCCAGATATCAGAAAAGTGCTCTTTGTAGGTCTTTATGCCGATGTCTCGGAGCGTTTGAAGGTCTTCAATCGTTGGCTCTCGAATCGTGATCACTCTTTTGCTCCTTGCGCCAAATGACTCCAACCAATACCGGCAACCCGCCACCATTTCAAGTCCTGCCTAAGCGAGGCGCCAAAGTCTCAAGGAATCGGAAGGTCGTCCGTTGGGGTGAGACGCAGGTCCGCATGGTTGATGGTGAGGATGGTGGGCCTGAAGGTGCATGAGGGCGGTCGGGATGGTCTGTACGTCGATTATCACCAAGACAACGGCATCGGCGGGCTTCGGTCTGAATAAAGAGGTGGGATATTCGTTCGGCAGGACGCCGGGCGAGGGGGATTGCGGAGCGGTTTCTAAAATTGCGGAGCGGAAAAGATAAGGGCCTGCCCAGGTTTCCCTGGCAAGCCCTTGATATCTATGGTGCCCGAACCCGGAATCGAACGGCACGGTAAACGATTGAAAACTTTGTTTTTTTGTGAGGCGTTTTTGAGAGTGCTATCTCTAAAAGTATCCTATTCGGAATGCCTTTGCTGGACCTTGGCTAAGAAGAATACGCGTGTATTAAAATCGGGAAATGACAATGAGCGGCGTTGCATATTGGCGGTTGTGCTCAAGGAACCCAGCGTTGCACAGCCTCAAGCGAGTCGAATGGCCCACTGTTGAAACATATTCTTGCGTTGGGTGCATGTTCATGAACTGTGTTGATGAGGCGTTCAAAGAGGCTTAGATACGCTGCATCAGTACGGACGCCTGCGCCGATCAGGACGCAATCACGTGGTTTCTCCTGAAGAAGACTGAGAAGGAGCGTTTCTGCGGTCTGTTCACTTTGGATTAAGCCTAGTTCAGTCGCGTAGCCGAGGCTTTCAAACGTGTTTTTATCGGCGTCCAGAGCGGCCTGAAGTTTCTCGTGCGTCAGTCCTGGCCATTTGCTGTAATCCACTGCGTTAGGGTGCCAGCCGACGAGAAGTACGTTAATTTTTTTGCTCATTGATTTCTCCAATTAAAAATAGCTTAGCTTTCTGGCGGGGGAGAAAAGCTGCTTTCTCCAACGCCCATTGCTAAGTGAAATAGCGGATCGTCGCCCTGGGTTTTTGCTCTCAATCCCACTCCATTTCATCTTTGGCAACCTTGGCCCCAAGTTGTAGCGAAATACCCATACCGGCATCGGGATACAATTGGGTCATGGCTTCTATCACTGCCGCGCTGTCGGCGGCCTTGGCAAGCTCATGTTCGAAGGCGAGTAGATAGTCGCGGGTATAGTGGATTGCTGAGGCGTTTACCTGAGCATTGGGGGTCAAGTGGCCAGGGACGACTACCTGAGGCTTGCGTGCGATCATGGCGTTGAGGTTGTTCACCCAAGCCGCACGGGCACCCGGATTTTTGGTATCAGCGGTCCATACGTGAACCCCCGAAAATACCAGGACGCCGCCGAAAATGGCGCTGAGCGATGGCACCCACAGATAGCTGCGATTGACGAGGCCATCGGCCTTGACGACCTCAATGATATGGCCTTCCAGGTTGAGGGCAGGCTCGTCAAAGGCTTCGGGAATCACCACATCTGCCAAGGTTTGCGGGCCGTTCTCTTTGAGCTGAGGCCCCCAGGTCGCCAGCTTCTTTTCGACGCTGTCCTTGATCGCGGCAATAGTCACTGAAGCCGCGATTACTCTGGCCTCCGGGAACGCAGCCTTGATGGACTGCAGGCTGAAGTAGTAATCGGGATCGCTTTGACTGATATAAATCGTTGTCAGGACCTTTCCGCTGTTTTTAATGGCTTCAACTATTAATTTCCCATCCGAAAGCGTAAAGCCACCGTCAATCAGAATAGCCTCGCGCTCACCGGAAATTAAAACAGGCGCCCGGAAAAAACCCTGTAAGTCAGCAGGGAAATGCTGCCAGGTCAATTTTGCTTGAGTATCCATAGTATGTTTGCTCCTGAAGATTATTGCGTTGTTTTGGCCGGTGTCAGATGGAATCAAAAACAGCTTTTACGTTGGCCTCGTCTAGTACACCCCGCCCGTTGTCGAGCAGATCAAACTCACCGTTGGGACTTATTGAGACTGAGGACGCGCCGGCCATGACGATTGACACGTTTCTTGTTCTTAAAAGATCCGCTAATGGCATGCTATCCGAGTTTTTAGATTGTCCGATCGTCAACGCTAGCCCGCAATTGGATTGCGAACTGAGGCCGCCCACAAGAATGATTTTTCCACCTGCGCTTAGTGAAGTTTTAAGTCGTGAGATTAAAGAGTAAACATTTATACCCCATAATCCGTTGTCGAGGCTGCTACCGACTAAATGCATCAATGTGCGCCTATGGTAAGTATGCCCGTTCCAGTTTGATAATATCGCCAAGGCAGAACAGTCAGAGAGCCCGCTGGTGGAAAGGACAGCGTCCCCTCCGATCAGAGAAACGGTTTTTCCCATGTCGACAATGATGGTGGGTGGCGGCATAGGAATAGATTGCTCATTGATTTATGATTTCGAAGGCGTTAAAAAGTCTGCTCTTTTTTTGGAGCCAACGTAATAACTGCGAGGTTTGGAGATTTTTGCCCTACATTAGTTTTTGGGTGCACATAAATCGTAAGCCGTAAACTCTTCGATCTACACGCAGTTTAGGCCGAGTTTTTAATTTGTCGTGTATAACCTTATGAAGAATTATTATTGGCGGTGAATGGGGGTGTTTGTGCTTGGTTTTTAATGGTCGCCTCTATTTTCTATGAAAAGCGTCTCGTCGCGGCGTATACAATGGCACCGCTGGCCAGGCATGTGAGTAACTGTGAATCAATGACTTTTTAGCCTTTTTTTCTCGAGATTGGTGTAGCGTGCGCCGCGCGTTTACGTTGTTTGAATTTGAGGTGAATCTATTTTCAACGAGAGCAACACTGGGCTATGCATATGGCAAACGACTGGAACTCCTTACTCTCAAATCAGCTCAGGTCAGCACTATGAACAGGCGCTCAATCGCTATTACGCCTGATAACGTGGCCGCAGCCTATTGGCGTTATGCCTTGCCCACGGTCATGGCAATGTTGGTCAGCGGTTTGTATCAGATCGTCGACGGGATCTTTATTGGGCATGTAGTGGGTGCCGAAGGGCTGGCAGCCATTAACATGGCGTGGCCCTGGATCGGCCTGATGGCCGGTGTTGGCCTTATGATTGGTGCGGGGGCGGGCACTCATTGTTCAATCGCCCAGGGTGAAGGGCACTTCCAAAGGGCCAAGGGCTTTCTCATACAAGGCTTGTGGTTGTTGGCATTATTAGGCGTTGTCGTTGGCCTGTTGATTATCGCTGGGCGCGATAGCTTGCTTGCTTTGCAAGGCGCCAATGCCAGCGTACAGCGCCATGGTAGTGGCTATTTGCAAATTATCGGCTGGTCCTCACCGTTGGTAATGGCCAGTATTGCCATGCCCATTCTGGTCAGGAACCTGGGCGCTCCCATGTTGGCCACGATCATGATGCTCATAGGGGCACTCACTAATATAGTGCTGGACTACGTATTTATCGTTGAGTTGGGCTGGGGTCTGCAGGGGGCGGCCATTGCGACAGTCACCGGCGAGTCGCTCTCGGCACTGATCGGCTTGGTATTTCTATGCACCCGTTACAGTTCCTTGCCATTGAGCCTGGCCCTGGGCGAGTTCGGCCTACAGCTGGCATCCTGTCGGCAGATTCTGCTTAATGGGTTTTCCAGTTTATTGATGTACCTTTACGCCAGCTTCGCAGCGTTATTGCACAACGCCGCGTTGATGCATTACGGCAGCACTGTGAACGTCGCAGCCTATGCCATAACCGGGTATTTGATGACGGTTTATTATCTGCTGGCCGAAGGCTTGGCCAGTGGTATGCAACCTCTGGTCAGCTACTTTCATGGAGCGGGGCAATCGGCTTTAGTCCGTAAGGTGTTCTTTCTGGCCATGCGCTGGGTGGTGGGCACGGGCGTGGTGTTGGTACTGATGATTTTGATCTTCCCACACATTGGCACGCGAATATTTATCAGCGACGAAGACTCAGCGTTGGATGTGGCAGCCATTGACGCTGTTCGCCTGCATTTGTTTGTGCTGTTTCTGGACGGATTCCTAGTGCTCGCCGCGGCGTATTATCAAGCGATCAGCGACAGCAGAAGGGCGACTATGATTACCCTGGCAAATATGTGCATTCAAATTCCGTTTTTGCTGATGCTAGCGCCGTGGCTCGGGGTTAACGGCATATTACTGGCATTGCCGCTGTCGACCATTGTGCTGGCGACGGGCGTGGTCACGCTATTACGTCGGCAGTTCTAACGGCGTGTTGGTGTAAATAAATAACAACTCGATGACCTTGACGGGCATCGAATAAAGGGGGCTTCAGAGTTATCAATGGAGACAAAGTGACAACGGCGTGTGGGTGGTTGGAGTTCGCATGTGCCTGCCAGGAGCATGCTGAGGTGACGAAAGCGGTAAATGCATTGCGGCGAACCATGAAGTATTGAGGGGGCCCTGAGTGAACAGGTCGCCATCAGGTCACGACGCCCGATCGTTAAACGCTCAGGGTATGCGTTCCCTCGCTCTACGTCATGAGCAATCAAAAGTATGCATTCGACCGGATGACAATCTGTGCTCTGACAGACGGTTGTTTCGCATGATTAATCGCCCAATGTTTTACTCGCTTCGAAGTGCGCCCCAAGACCAGGAATAGCCCGTGCTATGCAATCAGTTGGCGAGCTTTACCAGGGGGCTATCAGGTCAGTCAACCACGGCGTTTACCTGTCTGGTCCCGTCGCTTATCTGGCGAGAATATGAGCTCTGAGCGATAAATATGCACATCTTTCGGCGCCTCGAACCCTAACTGAACACTATTACCTCGAGTGGCTAGAACCCGCAGTGTAGTCTCAAAGCTCAAGTGACAGGTATCACCGACATTCAAATTTATAATTTCCATGTACATTGCTCCGTGATGGTTGTTGCCTGCACATGCTCTACGTGGAAGGGCTGAAATTTAAATCAAAAACAATGAAAAACCATTTGAATTGTCGATCGAGAGCATGCCGGAAAAACGTGAGTCAAGTTGTCGAGCATCTTTGACATAATTTAGCTAAAAATAGAGTTTTTTAGATTTGAATGCCCATGTGTTCGATTATTCTGGTGAGACTTCTATAGTTGGCTTGGCTTGACTGACATCAGAGACAAGCGTCTGTGACAGGCGGAATGAACGATGGAAAAAATAACAGCTGTTGCACTGAGCGGGCAATCTCAAAGGAGAGTTAGGATAGCCGGTGTTTTGGAGCAAGCGTCTGTCGGTGTATTGATTAATACGCCGTGCGCAGTGAAGGTTGTTGAAGTGGCACGAATTAAACGCCCTGAAATTGCAGTGCTGGATATTCCTGCGTTCGATATCGAGGGCATCCATCTGATCAGGCAAATGCGTGAGGAGGACCGGGGATTGAAAATAATTGTCCTGACAGAACAAAATCCCTCCCATTTTTCAGCGCGCTACAGGCGAGCCGGGGCAAGCGTACTGCTAAAAGCGTGTGGTGATATGGGGGGAGTCGCGTTTATTCTTCGAGCCATACGTTCGGGTTACGGTTATTTCGACTTTATTCATTCCCCCATAAAGACCCGCGAGCGATCTTTTGATAGTGATGCGGGCTTAATTGCAACGCTGACGGATCGCGAGCTGATGGTGTTTCAGCGCCTGGCAGCAGGATTGACCAATCAAAAGATTGCTGAAGAAATGAAAATTGGCAGTCGCTCTATCAGTGTTCATAAAACCAATATTTTCGAAAAAATACAGCTGCAGTCAATGGCGCAATTAAACGCGTTAGCGGTTCGCAATAAGTTGATTTGATCGCCTGGCGCTCCTTCGTGCTCAAGGCCTGGCAGACCATCAAGATGGATTTATGTGTGAAAAGCTGTGATTCATTATTCTTGATTTGTGAAGCGCCGAATTGGGACTAGGGTTGCTTTAACGGAGGTGGCTACATGACTTGGCAAAACGCCGCCGTTCGTATCGTAGAGGGGTGAATGAATAATGATGTATAGATGCAATGCATGGGCAGTGACGGGTGGCCTGGTATCGCTGCTCGTAATGTCTGCCCAGACTGCCTTCGCTGCTGTAGCGATTGCAGGTGATGGCCAAATTCTGTTTGGTGGTAGTTTGGTGGCGGAGACATGCACCATTTCTGTCAACAATACGGTGGGTAGTACATCAAACATAGCGCTACCCAAGGTGAGTCGGACGGGTATGGTTGCAGAAGGCAGCACCAAGGGGGGTACTGGTTTTACGTTTAAACTGACAAGTTGTTCGGGAAGTACTGCTACTAAGGCGAAGGTATTTTTCCAAGGTGGGCCGCATGTCAATTCGGACGGCACACTGGGAAACACCATCACTGTCCATGGGGCCACGGGCGTCGCGCTAAAGTTATACGATGCTTCGATGAACCCCATTCTGATAGGAGACCCCTCTCAGTTAAATCAGCCAGCCACCACCTTTGGCGGTCTGATGGGATACACCGCTCAGTATGTTGTTAATAGCGATGCGGTAGGTTCCGGCCCATTTTCGACGAATGTAACGTATTCAATCAGCTACCAATGAAGAAGTGGGTAGTAACTTGAAGTGATTTTAAGAGATGGAGGTTATACCCTACGCGTTGGAGGAGGGCGTTGATCGGGTGGTGAATTGAAGTGTGAATGTTGTTTTTTGAGTTGTTCGAATGTCGTATAACATGATTGACTGATTGTGTCGCGCAATAGGAAGTGCGAAGGGCTCTTTATGTTGTGCTGCACCTGATTTTTAAGTTTAACCAAGGAAGTTCTTAAAATGAAACGTCAAATAATCGCTGTATCGTTGTTGATGGTTGCATCGTCTGTTCAGTTCGCTAATGCCGCTGCCAGTGACGGCACTATCAATTTTACGGGTGCAATTACTGCTGAAACGTGCACCATTAATGTTAATAACAATGGTTCGTCACCTAGTGTTATTTTGCCGACGGTCTCGACCGCAGGGATGAATGCAGTGGGCCTGACCAAAGGGAGTACTGCACTTAATTTTGCGCTGACTGCTTGTGCAGGAACGGCGTCGAATGCGTCTGTATTTTTTCAAGGCGGCCCGGGTGTTACTGTGAACGGTACAGTGGCTAACACTGCGCCCGGCTCTAGTGCTGCAACGGGTATCGCGCTGCAAATCAACGATTCCAACAATGCTCAAGTGGCCATTGGCAGTTCCAATCAGCTGACATCGGGCCTCACGCCAATTGCAAGTGGCAATGCCTCAATGGCCTATACCGTTCAATATGTGACGACCAATGCAGCGCCAACAGCGGGTACGTTCGCGGGTGCCGTGATGTATTCCATCAACTACCAATAAGCAATAGCGTCCTGGCTTCTCTCGTTATCTTTGCCCATCAAGACAATAGCGGGAGGAGCCGGGCAGCCAGACAAGGGACTTTATGGCTTACTTCACGTTGATACGCCAAGGTGTAGTGGCAGCAATGATGTTAATGGCCTGTTGCCAAGCAATGGCCAGTGTTGTGATTAGCGGCACGCGTCTGATCTACCCCGCACACGAAACAGAAATTACCGTGACGCTGAAAAATAACGGTGAGTTGCCGGTATTAGTGCAAACCTGGGTTGACAGCGGCGACCCGGCGTCAAGTCCAACCCATTCAACCGCGCCTTTTGTGTTATCCCCTCCTGTTTTTCGTATGGACCCCAATAAAGGTCAGAGCGTGAGGATGATGTTCACCGGCGCGAGCGTGCCACAGGATAAAGAGTCGGTTTATTACTTCAACCTGCTTGAAGTGCCCGCCACCCCACCAGAGACCGGTACACCGGTCAACATATTGCAGATGGCCTTCCGTTCGCGAATCAAGATTTTCTACCGGCCCCAAACGCTAACGGGTGACGCATCGGACGCCATTGAGCGAGTTCAATGGCGGGTTGCTCGCCAGGCAGGTGGTATTGCATTGGTGGGGCATAACCCGACTGGTTTTCATATAACCGTGACCAGCGTGGTGTTAGTGGACGGTGAACAACGGTTTGCGGGGGGCAGCGAAATGATTGCGCCGGAGGCTACCCAAGCTTTTGTCTTGCCTGCGCTAAAGCATTTGCCAGGGCCTCAGGCCCAAGTGGAACTCAGCGCTATCAATGATTATGGCGCAGATGTGGTGATCAAACGGCCACTGGCGCCTTAGACGCTATTGGCGCGTACAGCGCAGACGAGTAATCCATGAAGATCCTTTTTTATTCCTGGGCCGAATTAGCTCGGTATCTGAGTGCCTCACGTTTGCCCAGGCCGATCGTTGTCTGGATGTTCACGGCGGTCATTCAGCCTTTGCAGGGGGCCCAGGCAGCTGAAGTACGTTTTAACAGTGCGTTCCTGCCTGAGGGTTCGGAGCATTTGGATCTGACGCCTTTTGAAAAGGGAAGTGTCGTTTTACCGGGAGCGTACCGGGTGGACGTGTTCGTCAACGATCAGTCCATTGGCCGAAAAAGCATTCTTTTTTCCGCGCTGGGGAGCGATGTAGTGCCCTGTTTCACAACGGTGCTGCTGGATGAATTGGGGGTCGATTCGCACGCGCTAAGTGGAGCCTTATCAGACCACCCAACGTGCCTGGTATTGCCGGATACCGTCAACGGCAGCAGCGTGGCATTCGACTCGCAGGCCTTGGCTTTACGTGTTTATGTTCCTCAGGTGGCGATGCGCCGTGACGCCAGAGGGTATGTCAACCCTGAGTTGTGGAGTCGTGGCGCGACCGCGGCGACGTTTGGCTATAGCCTCAACGCCACTCGCAACCTCAAGGGCGACGCCGAGGACTCGGCTTACCTCAACTTTGATGCCGGATTGAACCTTGGCAATTGGCGTGCCCGCCATAACGGCTCAGTAAGTTGGCAGCCCTCGAGCGGGTCAACGTATCAGGACCTGAGCACTTATCTGCAGCGTGATTTGGTGGCACTTAAAAGCCAACTAACCCTGGGCGAAGCCAATACCACGGGCGAGATATTTGACAGCGTGATCTATCGGGGAGCGCAAATAGCCACGGACGATCGAATGCTGCCGCAATCGTTGCGCGGGTATGCGCCAGTGATTCGTGGTATTGCCCGCACCAGCGCCCGCGTAGTCGTGCGCCAGGGAGGCAACGTTTTGCTGGAGACCCTGGTGGCGCCTGGCGCGTTTGTGATCGATGATCTTTACGCCAGTGGATATGGCAGTGATCTGAACGTAACCGTCATTGAAGCCGACGGCAGCGAGCAACGCTTTACCGTACCCTACGCGTCAGTCAGCCAGTTGCTGCGCCCCGGCGTTTCGCGTTACAGCCTGACGGCGGGGCAATTGCGTAACCAGTACCTTGATCATCCGCCTAGCTTCGTCCAGGCCACCTTTCAACATGGCCTGAACAACCTGTTTACGGGCGAAGGCGGCTTACAAGTCAGCGACTCGTACAATGCATTATTGGCTGGGGTAGCCATGAATACGCCGGTGGGGGCACTGGCGGTAGACCTTACGCACTCAAAAACCCGATTTTCCAGTGGTACAGAGGACGGCAGGACCTTGCGCCTGCTGTACAGCAAAAATGTGCTCGCCACCGGTAGCTATTTCACTGCGGCGTCTTATTGGTACTCGGCGACGGGCGCACGGGACCTGAACGATGCCGCGCAGCGCCTAGAGCTTCAACAGAGTGCTCTGTCCGGTGGCTCTGGACTTTCGCTTGTGAGCAATCGCGTGATTCTGAGCGCCAATCAGCGTGTTGGAAACTGGGGGCAACTGGGTGTCAGTGCGTCTTCCCAGCGCTACTGGAACGCTGCCGGGAATGACTTGCAGTATCAGCTCAGCTACAGCACCCAGGTGGGACGTGTGGGCCTGAGTCTAAATGCCAACCGTAGTCGCCTGGCATTGGGGCCGATGGACACCAGCTACCTGCTGACTGTCAATTTTCCCTTGGAGTTCGGCGCAAAGCGCGGTTATTCCCAGTTGTCGGCGCGCTTGGGGCGCGATGCACAAGGCAAACTCAGCGAAGACTTATACCTGAGCAGCAGTGCCGGAGAGAATAATCAATACAGTTACAGTGTGGGTGTCCAACGTGACGGTGCAAGCGGTGCGACGGGTACTTCATGGAATGGCCAGTACCAAGGGACAAAAACTGCTATGAGCGGATCGTTGAGTCAGGGTGACGGTTACGCCGCTCTGGGGCTGAGCATGGGTGGCAGCCTGGTAGCCCACCCGAAGGGGATTACGCTCAGCCCGTTTCGTAGCGACACCATCGCAGTGGTCAGTGCAACTGGGGCGCAGGGTGCAGAAGTCCTGGGCTACCCGGGAGTCAGGCTGGATGGGCAGGGTAATGCGGTGGTGCCTTACCTGCGTCCTTATGAACTCAACGAAGTGGGCATCGACCCTCGCGGTGCATCCAGGGGGGTTGATTTGGCTGAGTCCAGCCGCAAAGTTGCGCCAACCGCTGGCGCCGTGTTGGCGGTTGATTTCGCGACCAACACGGGCAGGGCGCTGTTACTTAACGTGCATTTGGTCGATGGCAGCCCTCTGCCTTTCGGTGCGAACGTGAGCCTTCCCGCTGGACAGCCATTGGGCATGGTTGGCCAGGGCGGGCAGCTCTATGCGCGGGTGCCAGAAGGCGTGGATCAGGTACGGGTCAGTTGGGGGCGGCAGGCCAGTCAGCAGTGCCTGCTGATGCTCCCGGCGTCAGACGACAAAGGGCGAGGTTTACAGTCACAAGACGGCGTATGTACACCCATCCAACACTAATCCGTTCTGGCCTGAGGAGAGGGAACATGTTCACCCCTATCGGTATTCAATATGCATTGGCATGGGGCGTTGCACTGGCGTCCGGCACCGCCATGGCCTCTTGTGAATTGGTGGAGAGGAGCGGGTTGATCCAATCGACCCTGGCGTTGCGTGCCGTTCAGATTACCGTTGGGCGCGACATTGCAGTGGGAACCGAGGTCTACCGGCAAGTGTTCAATCTTGCAGGCAATCCCGCGATTCGCTGCGCCCCGGGGGTAGATGACATCAGTGTCAGGCGTAGCGTGGAGACCCCCGCTGCAGCGATTCCCGGCTATCAAACGCGCGCGGGGGGCAGCGTTTACCCGACCAATCTTGCAGGTATCGGCGTGCAAATTCTGGACGCAGATAATCGCCCCTTCCCATCCATCGCAAGGAGCGCCAACTGCCCTGGATCGGAAGGGTGTGTTTTGCGCAATCAGGGTCTGGATAAATTCACGCTGTCGTTTATAAAAGTCAGCGCCAACGTAGAAGCGGGGGCTATTTCTAGTGCAACATTGCCCACTGTGCTTATCGGCTATGACATCCGGGGGCAGCAGCTGCCGGTGCGCAAAGTGCGACTCTCTGGCCTGCTCAGAGTCGCGTCACAAACCTGCCGGACGCCCCATGTTCAGGTCAATCTGGGAAGGCATCCAATCAGTGAGTTCGAGCACCTCGGCTACACCCCGTGGCAGGACTTTGGCATCGCACTCAATCAGTGTCCGGGATTTCACGGCTATTACTCGGCAGGTGCGGTGGGTGGTGAACCTGGTGTGGTGTTAAACCCCAACAAAGTGGCGTTCAGAATCGACCCCACCCAACCGGCTGTGTCCAATGAAGAGGGGATCTTGAGTCTCACGCCTGGCCTGCAGGGTGCCGTGAAAGCTGCGCAAGGCATTGGCGTGCAAATCGCTCAAGAGAATGCTCAACCGATCAAGCTGTCCACCTCGCTTGACAGTGGTCTCTCACTGCAGTCGAACGAAGGAGGGAGTTATCTTATCCGTCTCAAGGCGCGTTACATCAAACAAGCCAACGCAGTGGCGCAAAGCGGTCCGGCGAATGCCACCGTGACCTTTACGATCAACTACCAGTAGTCAGAAATATCGGGCGTCCGGCCCGTTTGAATGTGTCTAAAATTGTCTATACTCTCGCTCATTAAGCGTGCCGCCGGTTGCCTAGGTGTATTCGCAATCTATCCAGGATGTCGTAGGCGGGTGCGGGGTAATAACGGTAATGCAACCCATTGAAAGCGCTGGTAGCAATACTCCACCGTCGGTGGGGCATCAGCAGGTGACACTCAAACTTCATGATACGTCGCGCTATGCGCAATTTACCCCCAGCCAGCATCTTTTGCTGGTAAGTGATGGACGCACTATCACCCGACTTGAGTTGAGCTACAGCTCAAGCAGGCTCCTTGAATTGTTGATTTCCCGGGCGGACCTGATCGTCGATCGTGAGGAGATGTTCGCCTTTGGATGGCCGGGCAGGGTGGTTGGGCAAAACAGCCTTAACCAGGCAATCTCCAATATCCGCGAACTGCTGGGTGATGATGAGCAACGGACCATCATTCAGACCGTTCCCCGACGCGGGTATCGTTTCAACTCGGCTCATCTGGACGAAGATCGCGATGAGTTCAGCGCTAGCAAAGGCGCTGAGCAGGCATGCGGCGTAATGACGGACAGTGCTGATGACGCAGTGCTGCCTGAACAAACCCAAGTGTCCTATTCGTTCCACCGCCTTTCACGGTTTACCAACCACCTGCTTGCAGCGTTAGTCGTGGTGTTGGCGGTGACGTTGGCCTGGCGTATCGACTGGTCGTTGTGGTTGCAGCAGGGCATGTACAGCGCCAGTGAAACACTGGGTGAGCTGGACGTTCAGTACATATCGGAAAGCCCACAAGAACTGCTCCAATTGCAGACCGATGTGCAGCCGTTACGCGATCGTCTGCTCACCTTCGTCAAGAACCCAGAAACCGTTATCTTCAATAAAATGCATGGGTTTTATGAAATTGTGTGCATTGACCAAGGCAAGTCAGTGCAGTTTATTACCGTTCATAAGTCAAGGCTCTCCCAATTGACGGATGAACAACTGAATAGGTGCATCAATTGAAAGCACCCAATGCTCGCTGGACAATCACCTTGTGTGCGGTCGCTAGTGTATTAGTGTTTTTGCATATCGCCTATTCGGCGCAGTCAAACAGACAAATGTTGCAAGGCACATTCTTTGCGTCAGGCATATTGATTATGAGTGGTGGCGCGGTCTATGACACCAGTCTGCGCTTACAGTCTCATGGCTACAAGTTACATGACTTTGAAGAAATCAATAAAAAAAGTCAGGACTTTTCCCTCACTCAAGTAGGCAGTTTTTTGGGGGGCGCCCGTTATGTGACCAACCAAGAACGCGGCGGTGAGTGGATTAAAGATACCATTAGCGTGGATCGGGACATTGCTTTTAACTACGCTTATTATTCCAATGAATTTTCCAGGCTGAGCTTTTATAAAATAGCGGCGCGTACCGGCAGCCAGTGTTTTTATTTGAAAGAGCTGGAAGCGCTCCGTTGTTTTGGTGCCGAACACTGAGCCTGGCTGTGATGATCCCCCTCTGAACATCCACACGTGCCCTGGTGGGCATGTGTGGCTAGTTCTTTCATATCGCTCACACCCGCGCTGGCGGTAACGTCGACCCCCTTTGAAAGTGGGTCGTACCCTCAATGAATTCTTGTGAAATCACCCTGATTGATTTGTGCGTGATGGCCTTCGCTGTCAGTTTGAGGCGGTCGGAATGGATGCAGTGAACCGATGGCTGGGGGGCTCTGAGCAACCCTTAACGTACGTAATGGATGTGTTGCACTCAATGTTCCAGCAATGCCGGCATGCTGGACGTTAAAGACGCGACTGCAGCCTACAAATCAATGGAAGTAATGTAATGAATAAGAAAGTTCTGGCTCTTTGTGGCGTTGCATTTGCATTGTCCTGTGGGGGGGCGACGGCTGCGACTAGTACTACTTCTCCAACAGAAGTTGTCGGTGGGCAGATTCAATTCAATGGCAGGGTGGTGGATGCTGCTTGTGCTGTGAACACGACCAGTATTACAGTAGAAATGGGGCAGATTCGAACGGCTGCAATCGACTTGGGCATAGGTACACAGTCCGCAGCACGCGTTCCATTCAGTATCGTGCTGGAAGATTGTAACCCGACTGTTTCCGCCCAGGCAGCCGTCAGTTTCGATGCCACTATTGATACCACTAATACGAATGGCCTGGTGGCTGATAAAACAGCGATCGTTGCCGGTGAGGGGCCAGGCTCTTCAAATGGTGTTGCTTTGCAGATCTTTGATTCCAGTGGTAACCCTGTTGTGGCTGACAATACAACTAAGAGCGCGGCAACTAATTTGATTCCGGGCAAGAACACAATGATGTTTCAAGTTGGTTTTGTCTCGCTGGTCGCGGCAGGCGGTGTAAAGCCGGGCGATGCCAGTGCGATTGTTAACTTTAATATGAACTATTTCTAATAGTGAATACTTCGAGTTATAAAGTGTCCCGAGCGGCATTTTGTAACTCGGCACCTATCGTTGAAGCAAGGAGTGCGCGAACTTGAATGTCCGCAGGTGTTCTGTATGGGGAGCCATCTTTCTTGGGTTTATTCAGCTGTCAGTTTATTCGAGCGCCCGCGCATCAGTCGCTAAACCCGATGAGGTGATTGCGCCGCATGTCAATGCCCTTCTTCCTGGTGGGCGAGTAACAGTGGTTGCGCAGGTATTGAATGGCGGCTGCCTGGTCAGCCTGAGTAATACCGACAAAATTGTGCAGTTGGGCGATGTGAGAAGTAACCAATTTTCAGGCGTCGGCAGCGATGCCGCGGCGGTTCCATTTAGTATTCAGTTGGATGGATGTTCCAGTAACGTCAGTGAATCCGTTGCTGTTGCATTCACAGGGGTTGTAGACACTCAGGATTTACAGGTGCTTGCTGTTACGCCTGGCCCTGGTGCGGCGGAAGGTGTCGGGGTCGCGATATTTGATGAGCGCAATCAATTACAACCCATTAATATTCCGCCTGCTCATTTTGTTTCTCTGAATAATGGCGTGAATACTCTGCGATTCTCAGCCAAATACAGAATGACCCAACTGTTTATCACGCCTGGTGCTGTCAACGCCTATGCTGATTTTACGCTGATTTATCAGTAAGTGATTCGAAACTGAACAAGGAGTAAGTCTTGAGTATTGTCTGTGCTTATAAGAAGCGATTAGGCGCGTGGGTGTTCTTATTGTCGTGTGCTGTTTCTACGGCTACGTATGCGGGCGGCGTAGGCGTTGGAACAACACGGGTTATTTACCCCTCCGACCGAGCTGAAGTCTCTATGTCGGTCAGTAATACAGACGCTGACAATGCCTATTTGATTCAATCCTGGATCGAGACGCCCGACGGCAAGATCGCGGCAGATTTCTTGATGACTCCGCCGTTATTCAAAATCAAAAGAAAGTCCGAAAATACCCTGCGCCTGATGTATACAGGCGCGGCACTGGCCGAAGACCGAGAAACCCTGTTCCTGGTGAATGTGAAGTCGATTCCTTCAAAGAGCAAGGTGGCCATGCAAAAGGGCCAAAGCACTTTGCAGCTGGCGGTGGTCAGTCGCATAAAATTATTTTACCGCCCGGCAGCGCTGGTGAACGGGTCCCGTGATGCAGCGCTGCGTATTGAAGCTGAGCGAGCCGCGGATAAAGTCGTGTTTAAAAATCCAACGCCCTATTTTATTAACTTAACCAACATTTCCATCGGCGCCCATGAGCTTAAAAGCATCATGGTTGCACCTTTCTCTGAAGAGCGTGTTGACGTGCAAAAAGGGACAAATGGTGAGTTGGCCTATTCCTATTTAAATGATTATGGCGCCGTAGTAAAAATAAAATAAATCAGCGGTAAGTGACGTCACTATCTTTCTGAAAGTCGAGATGTAGTTGTGGCTGGTTTTACATCGTTGTAATCGCTGTCAAGGATGATGGCGAATAAGTATTCTTCTGTAAAATGTTCCGTCTTTGGCGCGCAGCCATCTAAAAAGGCGAGGCCCGATTATGAGAGATTTTCAATCTCGATGCTCGGATGGATAATATTAAACATGGAGTGCAAAATGCAATATTGTCCCCGTCGTGACACTACGGATCAGGTTGTTGTGTATAACGCCGGACACCGATTTTATTTTCAGTATGCCAAGTTTTATATGTGCCTGACTGCTTCACTGTATGGAAACTTGGCCTATGCCGGTGATTATTTTGACCCTGCCTTTCTGTCGAAAACGCCGTCCAATGTTGCAGATTTATCAAGGTTTGAAACCTCTGATCTTGCGTCTCCCGGTTTGTACCGACTTGACCTTTATCTGAACGGGGCATTTTTTGATTCCCGGGATGTGTTATTTGAAGCCGTCACCGCACCGGGCCATCTGTCGGGGGCACTGACGCCCTGCTTTACCGCGCAGGACATCGGCAACTTCAATATTAACCCTGCTGCGGTACCTGGGTTAGCTGACGTATTGCCGGGGGCGTGTGTGCCCTTGGACTCTTTGATTCCCAGCGCCAAAACAGTGTTGACGCTGGAACAGCTAAGGTTGGATGTGAGTCTTCCTCAGGCCGTGCTGAATAAACAAGCCCGAGGTCTTGTGGCCGTCGAGAGTTGGGACAGCGGTCTCAACGCGTTTTTGCTCAACTACAACTTCATCGGTGCTCGCACCGAAGGCAGCAAAATAAAAAGTGGCGACAGCTATTTTTTGAATCTGGACAGCGGATTCAATCTGGGGGCCTGGCGCTTGAGAAACAATTCTACAGTCAGTAATGGCAACCGTTATAACAATGGTCAAGGCGCCAGTTGGAAAACCCTTAACAGCTATGCACTGCGAGCGCTGCCGAGCATTAAAAGCAGTGTGCTGCTGGGTGACACTTCAACCTCGAGCACCATTTTTAATAGCTTCAGCTTTCGAGGGGCCCAGCTTTCTTCCGACGACAATATGTTGGCGGACAGTGAGAGAGGGTTTGCCCCTGTTGTTCGTGGTATTGCCAACAGCAATGCCGAGGTGATCATCCGACAGGGTGGCAACGTTATTTATCAAACGTACGTCGCAGCAGGGCCTTTTGCGATCACTGATATTTATCCGACGGCCTCTAATGGCGATCTGCAAGTGAGCGTGGTGGAGGCTGATGGCCGAGTCAATCGATACAGCGTGCCATTTGCCTCGCTGCCTATATTACAGCGCGAAGGCCGTCTTAAATATGATCTGGTTGCCGGCACACTGCGAAACACGAATTACCAAACAAGCCCCACCATCCTCCAGGGCACAATGGGCTATGGTTTGTCTTCAGGCATGACTATTTACGGGGGGATGCAAAATGCCCAACGATACCAAGCGTACTCGATAGGCGTCGGACAAAACCTGGGATATTGGGGAGCCGCTTCGCTGGATATTACCGCAGCCAACAGTATCCTGGCCGACGACAGTGAGCATTCTGGATATTCACTGCGGATGCTATACGCCAAAACGGTTGTGAGCAGTGGTACAAATTTCAAGCTGGCGGGTTATCAATATTCCACGCGAGGGTTTTATAACTTCACCGATACGGCCAGCAAATTGATGGAGCGTCGGCCTACCTTTCTCGCACAGGACGGCGAGGTCTATGAGGCTCCGGTGTTTTCCGACTATTACAACTTGCGTTATCCCAAGCGCACCAATGCTCAGCTCAATATATCCCAGCCACTGGGAAGCCTGGGCTCGATGTATGTGAGTGGCAGTCGCCAAACGTATTGGAATACACCGGAAATGACTGATCTCTTCCAGGCGGGCTATCAAACCAGCCTCAAAGGGGTTAACTACACCTTCTCTTATAGCTACAACAAAGGTGCCTGGATTCAAAAGGCGGATCAGGTATTTGCGCTGAATGTCTCCATACCGTTGGGAAGTTGGTTGACGTCCGGTAAAGGGACGCGTTCCTCCCTGTATGCCACCTATGGCCAGACAGTCGATGATAAGGGGTATAGCCGTTACAACGCCGGCGTATCGGGCACAGCTCTGGAAAATAATAACCTGAACTACAGTGCTCAGCAGAGCTACAGCGATAGCAACCATCTGGCCAGCAGTAACGTTTCTGCCCAATACCGCGGTGGCACCGGTAACGCCAATATGGGTTACAGCTACAGTGGGCAAAGCAGTCGTCTTAACTACGGGGTTAGCGGCGGGATCGTAGCCCATGAAGACGGTGTCACCTTCGGTCAGCCGCTGGGTGAAACCAATATTTTGGTTAAAGCTCCGCGCGCCAAGGACGTTAGGGTTTCCAGTGGTGTTGGCATCACAACTGACCGGTACGGGTACGCGGTGGTGCCATCTGCTTCCAACTATCGCGAAAATCGCGTCGCGCTGGAAACCGGCACCCTGGCCAATAACATCGAGCTGGATAACCCTGTGGCCTATGTTGTACCGACCCGAGGTGCCCTGGTCCGTGCAGACTTTGACGTGCGTGTTGGCGTGCGCGCATTGATGAGTATTACCCACAAGGGGCGGCCGGTTCCCTTTGGTGCCAGTGTGATTCAGGCCGGCAATGCAAACGACAATATCGTGGGTAACGACGGCCAGGTATTCCTTTCGGGGCTTGCATTGAAAGGGCAGTTGAAAGTGCAGTGGAAAGCAGGGGCGGACGGGCAGTGCACAGTCGACTATCAATTAAACGATGACAGCGAATTCAAAAAAATCAGCAAGTTAGCCGCGGAGTGTGTGTAATGAGCTGGCGCTATCTGTGTGCGTTGAGTGGGTGGTTGTTTTGTCAACATGCGTCTGCTTATGACCTTCTGCTGAGTGTTCAAGGTGCAATTGCCGATAACGGCTGTGTGGTGTCGGCCGACTCGCAAAATATGACGGTAGCGATGGGGGATATCGCACTTAAACAGTTTTATGCCAATGACGTTGCGTTTGGAAAAACTCAGTTTGTTATAAAACTCGAGAATTGTGGTGTTTTGGCGAGCGGAGTGAAAGTGACTTTTCAGGGCGCTGCAAACTCTGAAAATTCAGAACTTCTTGAGCTTACTCAGGAGCCTGATACCGCCCCAGGGCTGGCGATTGAAATTTTGGATGCTAACAATGCCAGGCTGCCCATTAATACAAAAATGGCCACGGCCATTGTTATTAAACCGAGTACGTCCAATAATTTAGTATTTTATGCGCAATATCGTGCGGTGGACGTAGTGGATGCTGGGGTGGCCAACGCGACTGCGAACTTTGTTTTGGAGTATCAGTAATTATGACTATTGTGAGCGTTTTGAAAAAGCTTGGAACTGTTAGCCTCTCTGTGCTGCTTCTTATGCCTGTAGCGGGCAACGCCTTTGCTGCTTTTTATTCTACAACGTTGAATACTTTACCGATTACTATTCAGAAAGTTTCCAGTGGTTCAATAATAGGTCAAGCGTTAACAAATTGGGTTAATACTTCGCTGCGCGTGGGGGATCTCGGCGCATGGGGAGAGACAGGCATGTCTATGGATACCTCGCGGCTGACAAGTCTGAGCTACTATGAAGGAGGGCAGCAATATTCTGTTTATGGGTTAAATGACTACATCGGTTTTGTAATGAATGTTCAAGCGACAGGCTCCGGATTATTTTGCTCTCCTGATTCTGGCATTGTACCAATGCAGGGAGATGGCACTGGTGTGGGGGGGCTGCACAATGGCTGCGCCCAAGGGAGCGTAAATTTTTCTTATAACGTTAAATTTATTTCTATCGCTGATAATATTCCGGCAGGACAGATGAATGTTCCTCAACTATCTGTTGGAACTCCTCTGTTGGATGGTAGTTTTGGTCATGACCGCCCGGGGACCTCTATGGGAGCATTCTCTGTCGAATATACCGCAACGGGATGTGAAGTAAGTGCCTCCCCCTCCGTTGTCAGTATGGGGGTTATCTCTGCTAGTCGTTTCGATGCCGTAGGTGATGCAGTCGCGGGAACTCCCGTCACGGTAAATCTTCAGTGCACTGATCCAAATATGGGGATTTATGTGACGATGACAGATGAGAACGATCCCGGTAACAGCTCTCCAACGCTGAGCCTGACGCAAACAGGTAACCCAGCCACTGGAGTAGGTGTCCAGTTTGTAAAGCAAGATGGCTCATTGGTAACATACGGACCTAGCTCAAGCTTTGTAGACGCTACCTCGTCAGCCCAGTGGCAGATAAAAAGTAATACAACGATAAGTGCAAATCCCTCGTTTGTCCTGATTCCGCAATATGTAAAAACCAATACCTCCATAACCTCAGGAGAGGCCAACGCGTTAGTGAGTGTGACACTGGCCTATGATTAATGTGCAAACGCTTGATTTAAATTTTAGCCTAAGTCACATAATTACACTGGCCTTCGCAGGTGTCGGGGCATGCTTCACACGCGTTTAACATCGAGTAAAGTGGTGAATAGTTATGAATTCACCACTCGTCACCCAGTCCTCAGCCCGATCTGCTTTATTCTCGCCCTCCCAATCAGGCAGTAGACAGATCATTCCATTCTTAGGCGGTCATGAAGAGGTGTTGCTGACTTCATAGGGCCGCACGCCAGAATGAGTCATATCTGGCTTAGTTATTCGAGATGGGTCCATTCCCAGCAGGTTGATACGTGAAAGTACTCAAACGCGTTTTTAATAATGGGCATTCTATTGAGTGCCCATTGGCAAGTGAATCTAATGCTCCTTCCCGACACACGTTGTCTAGTCAGTTTAAAATAACCGGCGCCTATGGCGTACTCTGGCTGATATCAGCGTTGTTGATGGCCTGGGCTGCGCTGTACGCGGCGGAGCATTTGGCTGCGATGTACGTGGCCGAAAATATGCGCGATATTATCGATTTGGGTAATGGGAATTTCTCTGCTTATGACCCAGAAGTGCTTAATGAGTTGAGTGCCCTGGGCAATTACGACGCCATCACTCCAGCGCACTGGCCTACGTTATTAGCCAAAACCTATGCGTTTATCGAATACTGTATTCTGCTGTTTGTTTGGGCGGCAGGCCTGTTTTCCATATTGGCGGTTTTTAAGGTTTCTTGCTCGGCTTATGCCTTCTACTTTTCGCTGGAGGCAAAATTCCGCAGGGCCATAGTCAATGGCGAATTGGACATACGCTATCAACCAATGGTGGACATGAAAACCGGTATGTGGACAGGTGCCGAAGCATTACTGCGTTGGACACATAAAGGTCAAGTAGTCAGCCCGGCACTGTTTATCCCCTTGATCGAGCGGTCCGGGCTTATGCCATTGACGACCCGTTGGGTTTGCCAGCGCGTTATCGAAGATTATTCTCGCTTGATTTGGGCCTGTGATCGTTTTTACGTCAGCATCAACTTGTCGGCGCAGGATGTGCTCGATTCCACCTTCGCCGGCTATATCGAGCAACTCTTGGCTCAGTACAGAATACCTGCTTCGCGCATTGTATTTGAGGTGACCGAGGGGGTCATGCTGGATAAACAAGCTGCCACTGTGCAGTTGGATCGACTGCGAGCACTCGGCCACAAAATTGCCCTGGATGATTTCGGCACGGGCTATTCGAACTTATCTTATCTGGACTGCTTGCCCTTGGACATTATTAAAATCGACCGTTCTTTTGTGACGAGAAAAGATGATGGCCCGGCGAATATGGTGCTGGTCCATTTGTTGGATATGGCCTGGCACCTGAATCTCAAAGTCATTGTCGAGGGTATTGAGACGTCTGCGCAGGTAAAACGACTTCTCGCTTTAGGGGCGTTGACCGGACAAGGATGGTTCTACTCCAAAGACCTGGCGGCCGAAGAACTGGTCAACGGTTATTTTTCATTGGTTCATCCTGATATGAATCGAGTGATCTAAAGCAAGAAGTTAGTGCGGCAACGTAACAATCATCGTCGCAAGGAAAGAAATAATGCAATCATCGAATGAGTCGGTGTCGAGTGATAAAGCTGCGCAAGCAGAAGTTAAAAAGGTCGTGATCCAGTGTGCTGTCGGTGTACGCACTGTCGTGTTTTTGCCATCACATAACACTCTGATTATTCATGAGTACGGCAACCAACGTAAAGTCGAACTGGGGTATAGCTCCAGTCGGATTCTGGAAATTCTGATTGACAGGGCCGACAGCATCGTCAGCCGTGATGAGATATTCGCTTTTGCCTGGCCTGATCGCATCGTTGGGCAGAACAGCCTGAACCAAGCGATTTCAACGATTCGGGAGTTACTGGCGGACGAAGAGCATCGTGCAATTATTCAGACTGTTCCTCGCAGAGGTTATCAGTTCAACTCCGAGTTTCTGGTTGCGCCTGGGCAGCCCAGCGACGGCAGCGAACTCAACGCCATGCCATTGAGCAATACATTCAGCCTAGAGGTGCCCCAAGGTCGGTTCTCATGGCTCACAGCCCGAATTGGCGCTGAGAAAACGTTGATGGGAGTTGCGCTCATATTAGCCACCAGCTTTCTATGGCGGATCGATTGGAGCCTTTGGTTGCAACCGGATTTTGTAAAAAAAACGGACACGCAAGGCTTATTGACGGTTTGGTATACCGGGGCCAACACGCCAGAAGTCGAGAGGCTACAGAGCAGCATGGCGCCTGTGCTAACGCGCATAGAGAGTTTATTGGAAGCCCCCGGTACGGTAATTTTCAATACGATGCATAGCTTCTACGAAATCCTTTGTATCAGTGGCAGCACGGTAGAGTTTATTTCAGTGCACACGTCAAAGTTAGCTACCTTGACGGATGAGCAACTAGACAGGTGCCTGAAGTGAATAAGCGCACTATTGGGCTATTGGTGGGCATTGGGTTGCTCACGACCTTGCATTTTGTGTATTCATCCTCATCCCGTAACGATGTGCTTGAGGGGGCCTATTTCACTACCGGCTCTATGATCATGAGCAGTGGTGAAGCCTTTCCCGTGCTGATCAGGCTTCAATCTCACGACAAACAAATTCACGATTTTGAGCAAATTAATAGTGACAGCCAAAAATTTTCGTTCGAATTGGTTAATAATTTTTTTGGCAGCGCACGTTTTTTGACCAAGCCGGTAGGTGGCAATGAATTGCTTAGAAGCCTGTCGGTACGTGATCGTGATATAGCGTTTAATTATGCTTATCTGTCCAGTTACGCCTCGCGGTTGACGTTTTATAAGTTAGACCTGGACCCGAAAACGCCGTGTTTTTATATCAAAGAATTGGAGCGGGTATTGTGCCTGGGCACAGAGCGTAGCCGTATGGCCCCGTAAGCGGATGGGTGTTTATAAAAATACCGTGCAGCGTGAATAGTTGTGATATTGGAACTATTAAATTGTTTGCAAACTAGTTTTCCATCAAACTGGCTTCACACGACAAGGAAACAGTGCGCAAAAGTTATGTTTGACAGGGATAGTTTTCTCCAGTTATTTAGAGGTTCTCCTTATGTCTTGCAAACCCCGATCAGTGCTCTCTGAGTTGCCGTCGCGACGTATATTTCCCATCACATTCAGCCTTTTGGCAGCTGCGATCCTTCAAGCCTTATTGCCTTCCATCGCGATGGCCGAAGGTTTGCCTTCCGCCGGTGTAGTGACGCAAGGGCAGGCCAGCATCAATAGCTCCGGCGGCACCATGAACATTAACCAGAGCACACATAATGCGGTAATTGGTTGGGGGGCGTTTGATATTGCCAACGGCAACTCAGTGAACTTTCATGTCCCTGGAGGTGGTGCAACGCTGAACCAGATTTCCGGTCCGGCCAGCCAGATCCACGGCAACCTGACTTCAAATGGCACGCTGTTCCTGGTGAACCCTAATGGTGTGCTTTTTGGCCAAGGGGCAAACGTAAATATCGGCTCTCTGCTCAGCAGTGCCAGTCACCTTGATCAACATGATTTCATGAATGGCAATTACCACTTTACGGCGGCCGGCGCCGGCACTATCAGCAACGCCGGCACGATTACTGCGGGCTCCGGTGGTTACGTGGTTTTGGCAGGGGCTGGGGATATTCAAAACACCGGTACTATCAATGTGCCGGGCGGCTCGATCCAGATGGTGTCGGCCGATACCTTTACCCTGAAATTGCCCACAGCTAACCCGCTGCTGGATATCACGGTAGACGGTACGGCAACCGGCACAAAAGTGAGCAATACCGGCACCTTGACCGCCAACGCAATCACCCTCAGTGCTGCGCAAGGCGTTGTCAGTACTTACGGCACTGTCAAGGCGACCTCCATCGGAGATCTGAAAGGTTCGGTCAACCTTTCTGGCACAAGGTTGTTCGTCAACGAACAGGTTGAGTCAGACGGTACTATCAAGCTGAGCAGCCAGGGCACCACGCGTATCGAAGGCAACCTGATCGCTGGGCAAAATATTGAGGTTAGCGCCAACGACTCGATCACTGTCGCCAATTCAAACCTCGCGTCTAAAAAAGGCGCGGTTGAATTGTCCACTGAGCGCAAAATTTTTATGATCGGTAGTAAAACGGCAGGCAATGACATCCGCTTGAGCGCTAAAGGCGGCGACGCAAGCCGGCAAGACGGTGCCGTGAATATTTTGAATTCGACGCTGACAGCGTCTTCCATGAACCAAGGCCACGGAAAGCTTCAGATCAACGGTGACTTCGACGTCGTCGGACCGATCACACCGTTTGAAGACAGTAAGAAAGGTGTAGTGATTACAGGCAGCACTTTGAACGCTAATGAAATGGTTATCAAAGGCTCAGGTTCGGACGGCGTTCATCTGGCGGGCGGCAATACCTTTGTCGCAAACGACGTCGCCATTGTTGGTGTTGCTCCGGCTGGATATCTTGGCGATAGTTTCAGAACGGGCGATGGTGTAAAGCTCACTGGCAGCAACACATTTACCGCGCTTAATAAAATAAGTATCGAGGGTGATGGTGAACGCTACGGTGTATCGTTTAACGGCACATCGGTTTTCAACGCGGCCAATGTGAGTGTAACGGGTAATACTGAACTCAGTGCCCCTGACTATAATTACGGCATCATGTTTAATGGCGCTGTTGACCTGCAAAGCGCTGGAAATTTTGAATTCATCAGCAATGGTCAGGCTATCGCCGTACCTCGTTATCTCTAAGAGATACATTAAATAGCCATTGGGATAAGCACCCGCTTTACGGGGGCACGGTGTCTATTTGGTTGCTCCGCAGTTAACACGCGTGCTGCGGAGCAGCGTCCAAGCCCCTTCGTTTTACCCCCCGTCCAACCTGCTTGGCAGCGTTGGCTCAGGTACTTTAATGACTCGCTCACATACTTTAGGGGGGCCGCCGGTTGCGGCGCCTCTTTTCATTGCGTTTGTTGCGGCAAGTTTGGGTGTTTCGGCACAGGCGAATCCTGCCGCCCCACCCTCTGCGGGATCGCTCGGTAACCAACTTAATCAGGAGCCCATACCGCGGTTACCCTCCAGCCCCATCGATACCCCCTCGCAAGGCAATGCCACGCAACCCCCGATTGATACGCCGGACGCGACCGCGACGGTCAGGCTTGAGCGCGTGCGCTTTGACGGAGCGCAGGCGCTGAGTGAGGACGAACTGCAGCGTGCCGTGCAGCCGTGGCTTGAGCGCGACCTCACCCTGGCTGAGCTGCATGCCATGATGGCGGCGGTAGAGCAACTGTATCAAGTGCGTGGCTACCTGGCGGTCAGTGTGGTTTTGCCCGTTCAGACCATGCAGGAGGGTGAGCTGAGGTTGCGGGTGACGGTCGGGCGATATCAACCGCCCTCAGTCGTCACCCAGAACCCGCGTGAGCAAGCATTTCTCAACGCGCTGGTGGTACGGGCCACCTGTAAACGGGCCTGTGATGGGCAAACGTTGATCGAAACCGCGCAGGTTGACCGTGCGTTGTACCTGGTTAACGACCTACCTGGCGTCAGTGCTCGGGGTACCCTGAAAGCCGGTGACCTTCCGGCAACCAGCGCATTCGGGGTGAACGTGGCGCCCATCAAACGGGTGGGGGGCTACCTGGACATGAACAATTTTGGCAATGCCTACACCGGACGTGAAGTGCTCAATGCCGGTGCGCAACTCAACTCGGCCTTGCTGGTCGGGGACCAGTTCACGCTGGATGGCGTCAGTAGCCTGCAAGCGTTGCAGCATGCCACCGGTCTGCAGCAGGTCAGTGCCAAATACAGCTTGCCGATCGGCACGTTGGGCACTCGCTTGGGCAGCGGCTTCAGCCACCTTGAATACCGACTTAACCAACAGTTTGAGTCGCTGGATGCACACGGCCAGGCTGACACGGCAAGCGTCTGGGTCAACCACCCCATGTGGTTGTCACACAAAGGCCGGGTAGATGTGCGGCTGACCCATGAGCAATCACGCTATATGGACGAACAATTACGTTACGCCCGCGCGCGTGATGTCGATACCACCACCTTGGATGTGTCCGGCACCCTGTACGGCAATCGCCAGATCGCCGGCTGGCGGCTGTCCACCACGCTGGGGGCATTGGCCTATCACGACCCGCTGGATCAACTGCTCGACAGCACCACGCGCAAAAGCGCGGGGCACTTTACCCGCCATCGGTTGGATGCCTTTGGCTTGATGGGACTGGGCTACCACTGGGAACTGTATGGCGCGCTCAGAAGCCAGGTGAGCAACCGAAACCTGGACAGTGCGCAAGGCTTCGTAATGGGTGGGCCCAATGGCGTGCGTGCGTTCGATAGTAACGCCGCCTCTGTCGACGAAGGCTGGCAGGCCAGCCTGGAGGTGCGTTACCAGCGCCCCGCGTTAGGCCTGCAATGGACGGCGGCCGGGTTCTATGATGTCGCACAAGGGCGTCTTAACCAAAATGCCTGGGGCGCGGGCAGCGACACTCGACTTCGGCTGTCAGGCGCCGGTGTTTACGTGGCGGGCACCCAGGCTCAGCAATACAGTGTACGGCTGACCTACGCGCAACGGTTGCGGGATAATTTGGATACGGATGTCGGCTCAGACCAACTGTGGCTGAGCCTTACCCGGTTTTTCTAAAGAACTCAGGTGTTACGGCTTGTCGTTTTCAAGCAGGGTCAGGTATTGGTCAATTAACTCAACACCCTGTATCGGTGAATTATGCCCGGCAATAATCGCTTCAACGGGCATTTCACCGCTGTCGATCAGCCCTTGCAACTTCTTCAGGGTTTTCGGGTACTCGGTGCGATTGGCGAACGTCATGTTGCCCAGCTTTTCCTTGAGGATGCAGTTGCCATACAGCACACGCTCTTTTGGAAAGTACACAAAAATCCCATCTTCGGTATGAGCCGCGCCTAAAAACAGCGCGCGGACTTTGCCGTCCTGCAAGGCAAAGTCGCCCGGGTACACCTGGTCCGGCAGGCTTTGTTCCAGTACCGGGAAGTGCTCCATCCCTTGGCGGGTAAAGTCGACAATACTGCGCCACTGGCTTTTTTCCAGGTCATAGGTCAACTGTGTGGAAACGATACTCGCGCCGCGCTTTTTCCAGTACGCGTTACCGCCTGCGCGGTCGGTGTGGTAGTTGGTGTTGATCACGTCCTTGATGGGCAGAGGGCTGACTTTCCTGATTTCCTGCTCCAGCTTCTCGGCGGTTGCCGGGGTCCAGGTTGCACCGATAATCGTGATGTTTTGCGTACCGATGTAGACCATTGAGTTTTCCTGTACGTACTCCTTGTCTTCAACGATGTAGAGCGGACCTTTGAAGTGGGTGAGGGTCAGGTTGCTGTCGTTAGCGAGTGCCTGGCAGGTAATGCAGGCGAGGCTGAGGACTGAGAGTATGCTGGTAAACTTCATAAAGCTCCTGATAGTTGTTTATTTACGGTGTGATGAAACTGGAGTAGAACGGCAGCAGAGGGGTGCCAGTTTTAGCCGAAGGTTTATTCTCAAAAGCAGCCCACTTAATACTTTCCCAGCTTTTGTAGCCTGAGTGCCTCAGGCCAAAGTCTTTTAATCGTAATTGCATGTGAAAACCCGCTTCCATCGCCGCGACAAACGTGTGGTGACCATCCCCGCAAAGGTAGAGCTGTTCCTTAATATAAATGACGTTCACTTGGGGGATGACGTCTTGCGAAATGAACAATTTCTTTTTCTTTTCGATAATATTTTTGTTGACGCTTTCTTGGCAGGGTAAAATTAAAGAGTAATGTTTTCCTACTATGTTCGTGGGGTGAGATTTGCAGCGGAATATCCTGTTGTGTCTTGTGGCGTTGCCGGCAAGTGTCTTGAACATTGATAGGGGTATCGAGGGCATGTGCGTTACGTCCATGACCTCCATTACAACACCCATGTTGTCAGTTGCTGCCAAGGCGCACTGAGGTTGATGTCGTTTATCCAAGCCAGAATTTATTGCCGTGCTGCAACGAAAACACTCGTTGTTAATTAAATAGCTCATACAGTAAGGACAGGATGCTGGCATTGCTCGTTTCTCTCGTTGTCGAAGGGGTATTCAAAAAGTGCTCACTGCAGCCTATTCATACATTTCGCAATCCAGGACCGTCATGAAGCCTTATTGCTCTGCGGTTCTTCGCGGCCATTTACGGATTAACCATGCGCACTTCAAACTGGCCCGAGCCCTCCCATTCCTCATCAGCTCTGACGCGCGTGCCCGCACGGTCGATCCTGGCTTCGATCTCAACCTGTACAGTCAGGTATTCACCGATGGCAGGGCTTGCCCCTACGTAGGGGGATAGCGCCTGCCCAGACTGAACAAACAGTTCCGACGCGGTGGCTTCTGTGGGATCGAGGGGGCGTAAGCGAACCGGTTTGCCATCCAGTTGTGCATCAATGACCTTCACAACGAATACACCGTTGTTGGCAAAACGATAGCCTTGTTCATGATCCTGCTGCCCCTTGAAGGCCAAGGCCATAATGCTATTGGCACCGCAGGTCGCAGACAGGTTAAGTGTTCTTTTGCCCAGGCTCAGCAGGTTTGAGCCTTTGACTGGAACGGGCTGGTCGCGGTTGAACCGGCCAAGGTCGAGTGCCGACTCGCTGAGCTGAAGCTGGCATTGTTGCTCTGCCTGCGCGGGATTGCTGATAGCCAGGCCCAGCAGCGTGATGAGGGCCAATACACTCAGCTTGGCGTGCGTATAGAGGTGCGATAGTGATTTCAAGGCGTTCATCTCAAATAGGCACGCAGGTCGCTTCGATGGTTTCGATGATTTTCGACAGGTCGGCGTGCTTGGGTTGCGAATAACGGATCTGGCAGGTTTTTTCGTCGGCAAGCATGACGTTCAGCTTCGTGCCGGGTTCCAGAGTCGGGAAATAGACTTTGCCATTCCCGATGGTGGTCGTGACGTATTGCTGGTGCTCGTTGAGCACCGCCAGGCCTTTGGCCAGCGTTGCGCCCTTAGGGTCTTTGACCACGAGCATCGTGCGCCGAGTGGTACTGACGTCGAACGCGACTCGATTGACCGAGCCGCGGCTTGGCTTGAGTTTTTTCACGCCGTTTCCGATGTCGACATTGCGAGGCAGCGACTCGCCGCTCACCGACAGTTGGCTGTCGCGATGGGGCGCAAGGCTTGGTGCGATGGCTTGGCCAAACATATCGGTCCAGACCGGCCCGCGGGGCGTCATGATTTTCACGCCAGACAAATCACCCACCGAGAGCACGCCGAACGTGTCGTCGACCGGGTAGGGCGACAGCGTCACGCCGCTACTGTGAGCCACCACCGCACCGCTGAGGCGCGCGTTGTAGTTAGTACTGCCCTCGCTCGACCTGGCGTACCCCACGTTGGCGCGTACGTAGCGGGGCAGTAGGTTGGCGGATGCCGCGACATTGGTGCGATGGCTTGCATCGTCATGATCCGCTCGTAACTGATAGCTCGCGCTGTCATTGACCTTTTCACTCAGGGTTGCACCTACACGGGTTCCGTTTTTATCGATATTGGCGTAGGTCCTTACGCTCTCACCAAAGGGCACCGTGGCGCTCACGTAAGTCGTCAGGCCTTTTTCGTAACCGCTGTTACCGATATTTTTGCGCACATTGACGCTGAACAAGGCCTTTTTATAGGAGGTCGACCAGGTAGCAGACAGGTGCTGAGTGTTTTGATTATCGAAGGTTCTCGAGTAAGACGTCGATACGCTGAAGTTTCCGACTGGCGTGTTTCCCCAGCCCAGAGAGGCGCCATATTGATCACGGGTTTGGCCTCTGAAGTTGTCGATGGCCTTTAGAGGGCCGCTGTTTTCCAGAATGTCTTCGACATCCTCGGCGCGATACACGCTGTCCAGAAAGTCTCGATAACCTTCGGTCCGTTGTGTGGTGCTCAGACCCAGCGACAGGTTTTTGCGTAATTGGGTCGACACCGATGCACTGAGCTGTGTGCCGCGCTGACCCAGCTTGCTCGCGTTGGAAGCTGCTTGAGACATGGAAAGGGTGGTCTCAGGTGTGAGTCGATAGCCCATGGACCAGGCGAACCCTTGATAGTCAGTGCCGCCCAGTGCGCCAGCGGTGACCTGAGTGGTTTGGCTGACGGGCCAGGTCCCGTTAACGCTCACTACAAACGGCTTTTCACTTTGGTTGCTGCCGGGACGATACTGCCCCGCCGCAAATGAGTAGCCCGGCGTGGTATCGAACGCGCTGCCATCGAGGCTGGCGGCAGGTAGCGTGAAGGTGTTTTTTGAGCCGTTGTCTTCAATCACGGTAACGACCACATCCTGGCGTCGATTGAGTGCGAGATCTGTCAACAAATAAGGGCCTTCCGGAATCACCGAGGTGTGAATCAGATTGCCGTTCTGTCGCACTTCAATGCGTGCTGGCGAGCGCGCGATCCCCTCTATTCGTACAGGGCTTTCGCCAGTACCGGCGCGCAAGCTGTCCTCGGGGACTACTTGTATTCCGGAAAGCGCAATGCCAGAGAATACCGAATTGGCGATATTGATTTGGCCCGCTTGCGCGGTGGCGTCAATGGCGCTAAAGGTACGTTGGCCGTAAGCATAAAGATGACTCAGCTGGCTGCCGCTGCTCGAAGCGCTATAGTTCTGGCCGCTGCGAAACAACCAGTCACCCACGTTGAGACCCGCCACGGTATTAATGTTTCGGTAGGACATGGACGTTCCTTTAGATTCTGTGACCGAATTAAAGGCCTCGTAGTTGAGCGTGGCGGCTGTACCGCCACTATTGAACTGGCGGGCCGCAGGTTCGCGGGGTTGCAGCGCTTGTACTGGAACAATCAGATGGACTTCTGATTTTCCCGGGCGCAAATCAACGACGGTCTGCGGGAATTGCGCTAGAAAACCGAGGCTGTCAACGTCGGCTGCGGATTCGCAGCTTGTCGCCTTATCAGCAGCACCTTGCGGGGTAATAAGTCCGGCATCTTCTAACAACTTGGCGTCCAGGCAGAGCTGCCCTTCATGATTGAATGACATATTCATGCTGCCCAGGCGGTTACCATTTACGATCAGCGTTACACGTTGGCGCCCAGCCAGAAACCTAGCCGAGCGCGCAAAGAACTGAACTTGCGTAGGGTCCAGTTTCCGGCCTTTGAGCCTGCCCAAGTCATACGTGATTTCTTTGACGGAGCCATTGTCACTTTCGGGCTGCGGCGCTTGGGTAGATGCGCCATGCGCCGAGGTGCTGACGCATATAAGCCCGATCATGCGAGCGGCAGGGCGAAACCAAAGAGCATGGTAAACAGACGTATTCATAAACAAGAAATCAGTGCTCAAATGCCGATGCAAAGTGCTGGGGGATATCGCACTTACTCAATTGGGGCGCTGAAAGGTTCGGCTGCGTAACCATGCAAGTTGGCCGGTTTTATCGTGGCGCGGGTGGCAACGGCGCGTTGATCTTTAGGCAGATCAAGATTTAATGTTTGCCCCGGCAAGATATAAGTTTTTGGCAGCGAGAGGGTCTGATCACCTGGGAACAGCTCAACGAGCGGCAATAAACGAATGACGTAGGGACTTGGGTTTTTGACGGTCAACTTTCCAGCCGCGGATGTCCACTTTAAGTGTTTCCACGGCGTAAGGTCTTTTTTCAGGCCTTTTGGGTTAATGATAACGGGCATGTCATGCATGAGCGTCATGCCCACTTTAGAGGTTTTTGACTCGGTATTAGGGGGGATGCCTTCAAACGTAACACGACGCAGCAGTTGAACTTGCAAGGGGGCTTTTTGTTCCAGAATAAACCGGACCGATTGCATATCTCCCGCTTCTACTCGTGCCATCGGAGGGTTAACCAGGATGATCTCTTCATCATCACCTTCAAGGTTGTAAATAGTACTGACCAACAATGAGGGACCGTTGTCAGTATTGGTGACGTTCATGGTGGTTTCACCTTGACCTTCATCAATCAGCAGTACGGTTTTATCCGGGCTCATGCCGCTGCCATAAGCCGGTTCAAGCCCAAAAATCAAGGCTGGCAATACCAGTGCGGTAACGGATAAGGAGTGTTTAAAGTAAGTATTCATAATGTTACCTATGGTCCAGTGTGTTGAAGTATCAGAGGTCGGGGCAGCCTTAATCTGCTAAATGAGCAGATAATAAGATGTAGCGGTTCCAGCGTTGGGCACGCGAAAGCTTGCCATTAAGGAATGGCTCGCTAACGCGTTATTAAGTAGGGCGGGTAAGTGCGGCTTACATGTAAACCATTTTAAATGTAGTTTCGCCAACAAATTCCACGGGGGAGGCCGGGTCGAAACTAAATTGGGAGGTCGGCAGGATTTGTGATTCGACAGAGAAATCGAGTGTTAAGTCTTCGATATACTGAGGCGTGCCCGATTTGTTGGTAAAGGTTGTCGTCGTGATGCTCCGATCTACGTCGCTTTTACTTGAGCGCAAATGGACATCCCAATAGGTGCCGTCAATATCGTTCATGTTGTAGTGATTGTCTTTCGAATCGCGGATATCTTTCATGTGCAGGACGTAACTGCCGATCAGGGCGTCTGGGTTGTTTTTGTCCACGAGTGCAAACTGCTGTGCCAGGCCACGCGCGCCAGGGAAAAGTTTGTTATGGGGGCCGGATGTCAGCGTATCCATGTGAGTGTCTTTGAGGCTCATGGTCAGCAACATTGGGCCTGCGCATGAAACGTTGAGGCTGGCGGCATGTCCAGGAATTGACTTGGAGTTGTCCTTGTCAAGCTGGCTGGGGGAGGTGAGACCCAAGTCGATGGTTTGCCCGCTGTTCAAATTAAACGTGCAGGACGGGGCGTTAATTTTGACGTTGACGTCGAGTTTCGCTTCAGCCTTCCCTTTTTTGCCGCTTTCGGTGGCCGGAAGGCCAGCGAAGGCTGACGAACTGATGGCAAGGGAGAGGGTCGAGATAAATAAAGCCTGTTTCACGTGTACTGCTCCGGCATGTCAATAGTTGGCGAAGGCCCAGAAAGCCTAAACTTGTGTGACGAAAGCCAATCCATTGCCAATCCGTATACGTTAAATCTGCTTCTGAAATTGCATCAGGTAGAGCAGTTGCACCTACGGCTAGTCCCTGCGGTAGAAGTGACGCCGCAAATCATAACGAGCGGGTAGAAATAACCGGAGTGAATAGGTGTGAATTCACGGTTGTTGATGTTGTTGTGGGGGGGAGGCAGGTCAGTATGGGAACATGATGTCCAGTACATCACCGCGGCGCTTTATCTCGAGTCGGTTCGCCATCTCCTCGCGTGCGTTCGCTGGGGTCAATGACAAACGATCAAACAACAATGCCCAGGGTGATGGGATAAGCGCAGCGACATCCGTGGTTGAAGGTATAGCCATTCATTGATCCCTTCGTTAACACGTGCGTAATCGTTGGTTTCAGCTAGCGTTCAGATGCGGCTGAGCGGTAATTGGGAGATGTATGAGTTGACTATAACGGCGGGCGCCCGGATCTCAAGCGGTAGACGAATGAAAAGTCATGAGTGATCAATGAGAGTTCCAGCCATAATTAATAGTGGAACCCATGCTTTGAAAGAATAGGGGCAGAAAAGGCGCGTATAAGGCGGGGGAAGGGCAAGGGCCAAACAAAAAAATGCCCGCCATCAATCATTCAACTAATGGCGGGCAAAGGGGATGGTCGTTTAACGCAGTGCTATGAAATTACATGTACACCATTTTAAAGGTGGTTTCGCCGACGACATTCACGTCGCGACCAAGATCCAATTTTGAGGCAGGCAGGAACGACGCTTCAACATTGAAGACCGCTTCCATTTTTTCGGCATACACGTTGCCGTCACCGACCAGCATAATTGCCGGCTCTGTGCCTTCGTTGGTCTTGGTGGAAAAAATCTCGCCTGTTCTGCCAAGTTCAAAACCGCTCATACCGTGGTTCTGGGTGCTGCCGTCTTTATTCGATGTCGTGATTTTATCCAGGAAAAACACGTAGCTACCGAACAGTTTGGTTGGGTCGCTGGCATCCACCAAACCGAACTGATTGCGGGTAGGGTGAGGAAGGCCATCGCGTTTACTGTTGCGCAGGGTATCCAGGTAGGTGTCTTGAACGGTCATTTGGACCATCGTCTTGGCGTCGCAGGTAACCGCCACAGAAATCGCCTTGCGAGGCAGTTGGTAAATCTCGTGCAGTTTCAAGCTGCCAGGCTCAATACTGCCAAAGTCCAGCCCTGCGCCACTATTCAAGTCGAAATCACAAGTAGGTGCGTCGATCTTCGCCGTGACGGTCAGTGTCTTCTGATCTTTCCCTTTTACACCGTTGATGGCGTCTGCGTTGGCAACGATGGAAGTGCCCATGGCGGCAATGAGGGCGGAAATGGCAAAAAGGTGTTTCATGGAAGGTGCTCCGGTCTATCAAAAGTTGGCACAGACTACTGAGAGTAAGTCTGATAAGCGGGGTGCGACGAATCCCAATCCTTTGCCAATTCGTTACAGCTACAGCATGAGTCAGATGACAATACGGGCGAGTGCCTTCAACACCGTCAGCTATCACATGCAGGGGCGTTACAGGTAAACCATTGAGAAGGTGGCATCGCCGATAATCTCAACGTCGTTACCTTCAGTGAACCAGGTTTTTTTCGGCAAAAAGTTAGGTTGGATAGTGAATCCGACATTCATCAACTTGCTGGCATAGCCGTTGGGGTTGTCGATGACTAACGTTTCTTGTTCGCCGCTGCCGCTATTGTCTTTGGTAGAAACAAATACGTTTGAGCGGCGGCCGCCTTGAATGTAGAGGTCATGACCTTCGTTGGTGGTGCCATTATCGGTTGTGGAGATTTTATTCTTCACAATGATATAGCTACCGATCAACGTGTCTGGGTTATTGGCATCAACCAAGCCAAATTGAGAATCAGGTCCATAATGACCAGGGAATAAGTCTTTATGCTTGTTGTCCTTGAGCAGGTTACTGGCGTAAGTGTCTTTTACCTGCAGCCTGACCAGAGTTTTGGCGTCGCACTCTACGGAAAACCCACCGGTAATCGAGCTGATGTTGCCTGCGGTCACCTGATCCATTTGTAGTTGGCTTGGGGCAATCGTGCCGAACTCAACTGCTTGCCCGCTATTCATTTCAAATTTGCAGGTCGGCGCGCCGATAGCGCCAGTGACGCTCAATACTTTTGAGCTTTGCCCTTTCTCGCCGGTGAGATCTGCGGCGTTCGCTACGAATGAGGAACTCATAGCAATGGTAAGGACGGAAATCAAGAAAATAGGTTTCAACGGTATTGCTCCGGTGTCTCAGACATTGGCAAAAGCTTTAACAGGGCGTCCCCAAATAAGCCTTATGTAAAGTGACGAATGCCAATCCGTTGCCGATTCGTTCTTGTGTACTGAATGCGCTGTACATGAGCGCAGAGTCATACTCCCCGTGCTCCGGTAGGCAGTGCTGACGAACAAAGGCTAAGTTAAAGTTCGCCAAACTCGAAGTGAATAGCTATGAATTCACGATTAATGATGGTTTGCCCAGGTGTGATCCAGACTGAAAATGCCTGCAGTGTTCGTGCAGTCATAGGGTTTGCGTGGTGTTGGGTGTCGATTCTGGCGAACCGTAAGAGGGCGCGCGCAGCGCTATCAGTGGGCGGTTAGTGTGGTGGCGGGCGTGATAGGTTGTTAAGTTCTGCGGCGGATTAGTATTTTAGTTAAGTGATAGCGTCCGTGTGTGTAGGCTTGAGGGGTAAGAAGTTCCCATGTGGCTTACTAATCTGAAACGCTGAGGTAATGATGTTTAAAGTCGTCGTTATTGATGGGCAGCCGCTCGTGCGGGCGGCTATTAAGGTTGTCTTGCATCAGAATGATTTTGCCTGGGTGGCAGAGGCTGATAATGGTGCTGACGGCCTTGAGCTTGTGCATGAGCACAGTCCGGATTTGGTGATCTTGGATATCTATCTTTCCAGGGTCGGTGGGTTGGAGGTTATGGAGAAGATTTATAGCTTTGATAAAAGCATCGAGATTCTGGTGCTGACATCCTGTTCAGCGCGCCATTATTACAACCGATGCCGTGCGGCAAGGGCTTCGGCATTTTTGCCGAAAACGTGCACTCTCGAAGAGCTGGAAAGGACCGTCAACGTATTGATGATGGGCGGGGCGTGCGTTCCTGATAGTGTTGATCGCCTACCCCCGGCGGGTAGCAGCTTCGCCAATGAAGCCTTGCTTATCAATTCGCTGTCAAATCGTGAGTTAATGACATTTGAGCTGCTTGTGCGGGGTATGAGTAATAAAGAAATAGCGAGCTATTTGCAGCTCAGTAATAAGACGATAAGTACCTACAAAGCGCGACTGCTGGAAAAGCTCAATGTGTTTTCTCTGGTTCATTTGTTCGAGGTCGCCAAGCGCAATGGCCTGGTTGGCTAGGATTTCTACGGAAAGTGTATTGTAAACACGGCATCGTACTCGTCCGCGATACGCTCAATGATAGTGCGCCGCAGGCACTGGGTGGATCACACGGTCTCGCTCAGAAGTTACACGATTGCGTCAGTTATAAAGCACTGCGATGAGCGTGAAAAGTGTATTTCACGATTCTTGATTCGTGACAGCGCGTTGTCAGTGTTAACTATCACCTTTCAATAACGGCCCTCTCGGCAGGTTCAATGCTGTCCCTACACGAGGCCGGATACAGCCTTTTCGAATGCTACATAGGGTTTAACCCGCATCTCTTCCCCGAACCAGCGTCACTTAGAGAGGTTTTAGAGAAATGTCGACTTTTGATCAAATAACGCATCGCTCGATTCAGTGGACTGATTGGCGCTGGCAACAAAAGAATGCCGTGCGTGATGAACTGGCTCTTCGCAACGCCTGCGGCGGTTGGGACGAAGAGGTGACGGTTCACATTGAGCGCAACTTGCAAGATCGCAAGATGCAAATCACACCGTACTATATTGATTTGATCCTGCGTTCGCTCAATGGCGGTCAGGTGACGGACCATCCGCTGTGGCGACAGGTTGTGCCTTGCTGGAATGAAAACGTGCCGGGTGACTATGACGGCACGTCGGAGAACTGGGAGTTGCATCATGAGATGAAAACCCCCATCTGCCAGCACAAGTACGATAACCGCGTTATCTTGCGGATGACCAACACCTGCAACGCGTACTGTCAGTTCTGCTTCGAAGCCCTGCGTACCTTGCAGGTCGATACCGAAAAGGCCAATGCCAACACCAACTCGTTCCTGGACTCGGTGGAGTACGTACGCAACAACCCGGCCATTGAAGAGGTCATCCTCAGCGGTGGTGACCCGCTGATGCTGGCTGACCGCCGATTGGAAGAGAACCTGGCAGCGTTACGCTCGATCAGTGACGACCTGTTGATCCGTATTCATTCACGTGCCTTGAGCTTCAATCCCTTTCGCGTCACCGATGCGTTGATCGCGATGCTGGAGAAGTACAAGGTTAATGCCTTCGGCGTGCATGTGTGTCACCCGCTGGAGCTCAGCGACGATTTTGCCGCGGCGGTTAAACGTATCCAGAGTGTGGTGCCGATTGTCTTCTCCAATATGCCATTGTTGCGGGGTGTCAATGATGATGAAGCCACGTTGCATAAGCTGTTCATCGACCTTTATCGCTTGGGTGTAAAGCCGTATTACCTGTATCACTTCATGCCCTTTTCACCCGGTGCATCCGAGTATAAGGCTTCTATCAGCCATGCCATCGCCATCATGGGACGTCTCAAGCGACGGGTCTCCAACATCGCGATGCCCGAATATGTGCTGCCGCACGCACAAGGAAAGTTCACCGTCCCGCTGCTGGATTTTGAAAAGCCTGAAGAACTGCCGCACTTCGAAGTCCGCGACGGGCAGCGCTATTACTGCTTTCGTAACTGGGAAAATCAATGGTGCAGTTGGCACGACGCCTGAACGGACTTACGGATTGAGGCAGGACCCATGATGAACCAAGACGCTATTCTTTTTATTGATATCGATGACAGTGCTTCCACTCGTTACCGCTACCGTGAACCACACTTTGCCGTCGCCCGTGAGCAAGGGCTGAAATGTTTGACGGCCGGGTTATTGGGGCGTCGTCACTTGCAACGGCTGTGTGATGACAGTGATCAAGTGTTCTTGCTGGAAACGCTCAGCGAAACGGCCATTCTGGATTTGATCGGTGAACTGGATGGGCGATACAACGTGCGCGCGATCTTCTGCCAGGCAGGTCACCCGTCTGCTCAAGGTGAGGTGGGTTGTATAGTCGCGCGCGTCTGCAAGCAGCTCGGTCTGGTGTACAGCCGCCCGGAAGCGATTGCAGTGTGCAATAACAAGTTCCTGATGCGCGGCGTGTTGAAACAGCATGGGCTGCGTTCGGTGCCGTCCGCGCTGTGCAACGACGAACAGGAACTCCAGCAAGGTGCTGCGCAGGTGGGCTATCCACTGATCGCCAAACCTCCCTTTGGCGGTGCCTCGGCGTTTATCAAGAAGTGTTCCAACTGGGCGGAGCTACGCACCCACTATGCGCATTTTGTAAGTGATCATGGCGCCGCGGCTTATGCGGACTTCTACGGCTGCGCGCACGCCTTGCCGTCTGTGGATGGGCTTGGGCGTGACTATGTGCCAGGGCGTAGCATCTTGCTGGAAGGCTACATTCCTGGCATTGAAGGCAGTGTGGAATGTGTGATTGCGGGCGAACGGGTCTACCCGCTGCTGATCAATGAAAAATTACTGCTGACCGAGCGCAGCGGCACGGTCCTCGAGAACCTACTGATTTCTCCGCCGACGTCGTTCAACCAGGCTCAGTGCGCACAGATCCGTCAGTATGCCGTTGACTGCTTGAACGCTACAGGGTTGACCAACGCCGTGGTGCATTTCGAGTTCCGGATGACTGAGGCGGGGCCTGTGGCCATTGAGATCAACCCGCGCCTGGGCGGCCTCTATGTCAACGCGGCATTCCGTGACATTGCGGCAATCAATCCTTACCAAATGTATCTCTCGCTATTGCTAGGCGAGCAGGGCATAGATGCGCAACTCGATGCCGCTGTGCAAAAGGTCGCCGCCGCCCGGCAACGTTTCGCGATGTTGGCGATCTATCCGGATCACAGTGGTCACTTTAAAGGTATTGAAGGTACGGGCTATCTGGCTGAAAACCAGCAGGTGCTCGAATATGCCCAGCAAGAGGCCGGCGTTTGTATCGATGCAGATATCGAGGAACACTACTTGCTCAAATGCTGGGCCAAGGTTGACGATGCCACAGACGCCCATGCCTTGCATGATGCGATAAAACAACACTTACGTGTAATCATCGATATGCCGGACGCAGGATAGCGCTATGGACATCTCACAGATTTCAGCGCACCTGCGCGAGCATCAGTACTGCCATCGTCGAGACTTTCGCGAGTTGATCGACGTTCAGCCCGGTGACCAGCAAAGCTTTCGCGCGTACTGGAACAATCTGGTGCGCGACGAGGCGTTCAGGGCGTACACCCATCGCGAGCGGCGCATTTTGCGCTATCGCTTGTCGCCGTCCCGCCAGTTGCAGATCGACAGGGATGCCGCGTTCAAATCGACGGTCACCTATGCCGTTAATTACCGCCAGGGCGTGAACCACCTAAGCTATTGCGAGGAGGGCTTTATCGAGCATCCACTCATGCAGAAGTTGTTGGCCACCGACCTTGCGGTGATTGCACCGCATCTTGGCGATCAGGCCTGCACGATTGATATTCATCAGTTCCGGGTACGGGCGGATGGGCAGTCGAGCAGCCCGACGACTTCAGGGATCCATCAGGACGGTTTGGATTGGGTGTTCATGCACTTTATAGGCGAGCGCAATACAGTGCCGGTGGTATCGCAGGTGTTTGCCGACGAGACGGAGCAAAGCTGCATGCTCAATGTGGCAATGGAGCAGTTTCTTGAAACCATCGTGATCAATGATCGTGCTTATTACCACCGGGCCGGTGACGTGAGAGCGCTGCCAGACACCGGGCCCGCCTGGCGCGATGTACTGCTGGTCAGTCTACGTAGGGTCGAAGAGGCGCAGCCGACATGAGCGATGATCGACAGTTGAACCTATCGATCCGCAACGCACGCTTGATCATCTTTGCCCGCGGTGTTTCGGATTTCGGTGCATTCCTCAACCTGGTAGCGCTCTCCACCTATGTGTACTGGCTTAGTCAAAGCGTGGTGTTTGTCAGCATTTTCCTGGCGTGCCGGGTCACCGGCGGAATTGTTGCCAGCCTGTTTGGCATCCCGTTTTTTCGCCGCTTCGCCGGCCGTGGCACCTTGGCTGGGCTGGACTTGGCGAGGGCGTTGTTACTGATGCCGTTGTTGGTGCTGATACCGGCCCATCAACTTAACCTGTTGCCTTTTATCGCCTTTGGTATCGGACTGTGCAATTCGCTGTTCGCCATCGGCCTCAATAGCCAATTGCCCACCTGGGTCGCGCCAGAGCAACGGGTGAATACCAATGCATGGATCACCTCGGCGGCGGCCACCGGTGCGGTTTTCGGCAGTTTGCTCTCCGGCTTGCTGATCGCCATGGGAGGATTTGAAGCGGTGTTTGCCGCCAACATCGGTACCTATGTGATCGCCGCTTGCCTGGTTTTGCCTTTGCGCGCGCTGTACCGCTCGACCGTTGCCGCCCATCGCGGGCTCGCCGCCGAATGGCAGGAGTTGACCAAGGGGCTGCGTGGCGCGCCGGTGCTGGCCGCCATGTTGCTGATCAGCATGCTCGACACCCTCGGCAGCGCGGCCCATAACGTCGGCTGGCCGGTACTGTCCCAGCTGATTTCGCCTGACACCGCGAAAACGGTCATGGGCTATCTGCTGGCGGTCTGGGCTTGTGGCAAGTTCGTCGGGGCGCGACTGGCCAGCGTCGTATTGAGAGGCCGTAGCACCCACGGCATGGAGCGTTTATTCATGCTCGGCGTAGCGCTGATGTCCAGCGGTTTTGTCCTTACCTTTCAGCAAACCGAGCTATGGCTGGCACTGCTGCTGGTAGTGTGGGCGGGGTTAGGGGATGGGTTATCCGAGGTGGCGCTGATCTCTCGTGCGCAAAGCGAGCCTGATAGTCTGCGTTTGCCGTTATTCAGCTTATTGACGCTGATTCAGATGGCGGGCTTCGGCGTGGGGATGCTGGTGGCTGGGCCGTTCTATTTGGCCTGGACGCCGGCCCAGGTGATAGTTTTATTCCATGGTTTGCCTTTAACTGCGCTGGTCATAATGGCGCTATGGATGAGAAGGCGAGCTTAGTTGCATGAGCCGGCTCGGTTGCGTGTGTTAGATGCTACCGCCAGGCTAGGCAGTAACGCTAACTATTTGATTCGAAAACACACGGCAGGCTGAATTGAGCACAATCACAGCTATTCACTTGCCGTCGTGTCGGCTGTTTATGATGATTGGATAAGGAAACGTAAACGTTATTGCTTTCTTTGCGCAGCTGACTATTAAGACCTGTAGCCATACGGACGGTGGCTACTCAGGTGAGCGGCAAGCAGGCAGCTGTACAGGGTCTGGATGATGGAATCTAAACGGTTAAAGGAGCTGATCACGGGAGATCCTGAGATCGCCAAGTGCATGCTGGATCCTCAAGATGAATGTTTCGACTGCGCGGTTAACGTGGCGCGTATATTACGCGCGAACAATGTTCGACACCGCATAGTAGGCATGTTGATCTGGGAAACTTTCTCCCGATCGACCGATACGCACTTTGTCGTGGCTGTCTATGATCTGGATGATTCACGTAAGCGCGATAATCCGGATGAGCCATTCATTGTCGATCCTACCTCTGCGCAGTTTTTGGAATGCGGCCCTCTGTTCGAGTACTTTCATGACTGGCGGTGTCAGTTGATAGAAGGTACAGCGCTGGGGCAAAAGTTGATCAAGCTGAAAGAATACGACAGCCCTTGTCAGGCCCGGCGCGATTTAGGGCTTTTTTACGATTTACCGAGTGAGTTTGATGGCGACTGTTTGAGCACTCCCATTTGGTATGTTGAATGTCGCGATGACACAGCGCGAGCGGAGTCTCTTGATGATTCGAGTGGCGCGAAGGCCGTGGTCTCGAATGTTTCACTGTGTGGAATGTCTGGCGTTATTCGCATGCTATTGAGGCGTCGAAAGACTGCGGGTTAATCTCATTCAATATTGGCGCAAATTAATATTGTACTGAACGCCACGTTAAGCAACTTTTACGCCTTGTAATAAGTAAACACTGAGATCGCTCTGCGCTTATGAATTATGTAGATGAATATATTGGCGCGCTCAGTAATCGCTCCTGTGGCCGCGACCTTGAGTATACGGCCGAATTCGTCGAGCTGGAGCAAGCTTCACGCACAGCAGAAACTGTTGAATACGGCGAGCATGTGTATGTCACCCAGGCTATAGATTGGCCGCACGTTGAGGCCCTATGTCGAGGTTTGTATGAGCAGACACTGGACCTGCGGGTGATGGTAATTCTGGCGCGTGCGTTGCTTGACCGCTGTGGCTTGAATGGTTATCTGGGCGGTTTGCGCCTGGTGGCCTGGCTGGTGCGGCAACGCTGGGAAAGTGTGCACCCGCAATTAGTCACCGAGGATCAGTTCGATCCATTGATTCGGATTAATACCCTGGCAGAGCTGGTGGTACCGTCCACCGTGATTGGCGTGCTCAAGCATCAGGTATTGGCACGCACCGAGGACGGCCAAACCCTCTGCCTTGGGGACCTGGATACTATTAGTAGCACTGAGGGCGCGCAGCATAGCGAGCAGTTGGCACTGTTGACCCAGTTGATAGAACCCAACTGCTCGACTGAATTAATGCGCAGTCTTGGGCTGATAAATGCTTTGCGCACTGTGCTTGATGAAATGACGGCGGATCTGGACGAAAAAACCGCTGTGCAGGGGATTTCACCTTTTCTTGGCTTAAGCAAATCGTTGCAAAAATGGGGGCGGGTGATCGAAGACCGTTTACGTTTAGTCGTGACGAAACGGCCATCGGTACAACCCTTAGAACGTGCATCTTCGGTCTCAAGGGCCCAAAACCACGAACGCACTGGCTCCACTTGTGAGTCTCGGGAGGACGTGGTTCGCGCCTTGGATGCGATCTGCTCGTACTACCAACGGCATGAGCCTTCAAGCCCGGTTCCCTTTTTAATTGCCAGGGTTCGCCGAATTACCACCATGAGTTTCATCGATATTATCGAGGAACTGGCACCTAACTCTGTTACCGACTTGCGCCGCTTGGGCGGCCGCGTCGCGGATTAATTAAACTTTTACCAGGTCGAGTCGTATGTCGAGTAATAACAGCGGTCAAAAATTCATTGGCCGGAACCGTGCGCCGCGCGTGCAAATTGAATATGAAGTTGAACTGTACGGCGCAGAGAAAACCGTCGCCATTCCGTTTGTTAACGGTGTGTTTGCTGATTTGTCAGGGGCGAACCGCAGTCTGTTGCCAATGTTCTCTGAGCGTAAGTTTCTGGATATTGATATTGATAACTTTGATGACCGCATGGGGGCGATCAACCCTCAAGTAAAAATGACGGTGCCGAATAAACTCAGCGGTGACGGCCACCTGGCGATTTCCCTGAGCATGAGCACGATGGAAGATTTTTCCCCGGGTGCGGTCGCACGCAATGTCGAGCCGTTGCGCGAGTTACTTGAAGCGCGCAATCAACTGGCAAACTTGTTGACGTACATGGATGGTAAAAGCGGTGCTGAGCAATTGATGGCTCAATTGCTGGAAGACCCCGTGTTAATGGCCTCGTTACTGGCACAAAGCAATCCGCCTGCCGATGCGGCAGTGGATGTTTGACGCGTGTTTTCCATTCTTATTTAAACAGGTGTACCCATGTCTGGTGTTGTTCAGCAGTCCATTCCAGTCGTCGTTTCCAACAGTGAGTTTAATGATCTGTTGCAGCGCGAATTCAAACCTCGCAGTGAGCAGGCCCGGGGCCTGATTCAGTCGGCCGTGCACACGCTGGCCAAGCATGCATTGCGCAATACTCAGCTGATTGCCGATGACACGTTAAGTACCATTTCAGCGTTAATCGCCGAGATTGATCAAAAACTCGCCGAGCAAGTCAATGTTGTGTTGCATCACCCCAATTTTCAAGCCGTTGAATCGGCCTGGCGGGGCCTGGAATATCTGGTCAGCAACACGGAAACCGACGAGCAATTGAAAATCAGGTTTTTCAATGCATCAAAGGCTGAAGTCGCTCATGAGTTGAAAAAATTCAAAGGCGCAGCGTGGGACCAAAGCCCGCTGTTCAAGAAGATTTATGAGCATGAATACGGGCAGTTTGGTGGTGAACCGTTTGGAGTGTTGATTGCCGATTACTATTTTGATCACAGCCCGCCGGATATGGCGTTGCTCGCCTCAATGGCCAAGATTGCAGCGGCGGCCCACGCACCGTTGATCAGTGCGGCCATGCCAAGCGTGCTGATGATGGATTCCTGGCGTGAACTGGCCAACCCACGTGATCTGACGAAAATCTTTCAAACCGCTGATTATGCGGCGTGGCGCAACCTGCGTTCCAGCGAAGACTCGCGCTATGTGGGGCTGACAATGCCGAGATTTCTTGGGCGAATTCCGTACGGCGCTAAAACGGCCCCGGTGGACGAATTCGCTTTCGAGGAAGTGACCGATGGGCAGGCCGACAATTATCTGTGGACCAACGCGGCTTACGCCATGGGCGTCAGTATTAACCGATCGTTCAAAGAATACGGCTGGTGCTCACGTATTCGCGGGATTGAATCGGGTGGCGCGATCAGTGATTTGCCCCTGCACACCTACCCAACTGAAGACGGCGGCGTGGACATGACGTGCCCCACGGAAATCGCGATCAGCGACAGACGTGAGTTGGAGTTGGCAAAGAACGGTTTTATGCCGTTGGTGCATTGCAAAAATTCGACGCTGGCGGCCTTTATCGGGGCGCAGTCGCTGCACCAGCCCCAGGAATACAGTGACCCCGACGCGACAGCCAACGCCAAGCTGTCTGCGCGCCTGCCTTACTTGTTCGCCACGTGCCGTTTCGCGCATTACCTCAAGTGCATCGTGCGCGACAAGATCGGTTCGTTCAAATCACGCGCCGAAATGGAGACCTGGCTTAACAACTGGATTATCCGTTACGTCGAGCGCAACCCAAGTACCGCGACGGATGCCGATAAGGCACGCAAACCATTGGCCAGTGCCGAGGTTGTGGTCGAGGACATTGTGGAGAATCCAGGGTTTTACCAAGCCAAGTTTTATTTGCGCCCGCATTACCAATTGGAAGGCCTGACCGTCTCGCTGCGCCTGGTTTCTCAACTGCCCTCCGTCAAGAACTGAGACCGACGAGTTTAGCGCTCGAACTGTTATTTAACGCACTATTTTCCTGAACCAGAAGGCTCATCATGATTGCTCTCAAGTTTGAAACCGAGATTAAAGGCACCTGCACCGAAGCGAACCATAAGGGCGAGATCGTTATTGACTCGTACTCTTTTGGTTCTTCCCGTTACGTAGCGATTAATGACGGCGAGCGTCAAACCGGCGTTTCGAATATTTCGGAAATGAGCCTGACGAAGTCTACCGATATCTCTTCCCCCGATCTGTTTCTGCAATCGACCAATGGCAAGTCCTTGGGCGTGGCCACGCTGACGGTGCTGCAGACCGGCGGCAGTACGGAAGATACGCAACCGTATTTGATTATTACCTTGAGTGATGCGCTGCTCACCAGCTATGTCATTGAAGGTTCCAAGAGTCGTCCGACCGAGCGCCTCCATCTGAGCTTCACCAAAATCAAATTCAAATACGTTGAGTTCAACGGCAATACCAAGAACGGCGATGTTGAAAAAACCTACGATTTGCTGGCCAAAAAAGCCGGTTGATAGGTTTCTTCGGTTGTTTGATAACTGCCCAATAGTCTGTTGAGGTTTCTGTATGTCTATTGCCACAGCATCACTGCTGGATCGTTTGACCAGCGCTACCGGTGCCTATGGCAATGACCTGACGGCGCCTCCAGACGGTGTAGGGCGGTTATGTCATGAGTTGGCACAGTTGTTCAATTCAACAGGGTTGGGCTGCTTTTATGAACTGAGCGGGCAGCCGCGGGTTGCCCGCTCGGTACTCAATTGTGGTCTCGGTAATTTTGCGGGTGTGCTGTTATCGAGCGTTGACCTCAAAGCACTGGAACTTCGTATCCGTACCTTGATTCGAGATTTTGAACCCCGGGTGCTCAGCCATACTTTGCAGGTACAACTGTTGCCTGGTACTGGTAGCTCTAGCTATTTCAAGTTTTTGTTACAAGGCGAAACGCGCCACCGCGCCTCGCAGTGGTCGTTTCGGTTGCAGGCTTCGTGGAATACCGAGAGCGGTGAAGTGAGCGTCCAGCCATATGGCAAGCACCATGGATGATCGCCTATTACGTTTGTATGAGCGCGAGCTGAGTTTTTTGCGCGAGGCGGGCAGTGAGTTCGCCAGGGATTACCCGAAGGTGGCCAGCGCTTTGGGGTTGGGTCATGACGAGGTCACGGACCCGTCGGTGGAGCGCTTGCTCGAAGGCTTGAGTTTTCTCACCGCCCGCGTGCAACTGCAAATGGAGGCGGAGTTTCCAACGTTCACACAGAACCTGTTGGCGTTGATTCAACCACTTTTTTTGCTGCCGGTGCCCTCGATGGCGGTGGTCCAGTTTGCTCCGGACCTGCAAGAGGGCACTTTGGCGTCGGGCTATACCCTCCCCAGCGATACGGCCCTGCGTTCAAGCCTGGATCGCGAGGGGCAAGTGCCTCGTTGCGAGTTCAGAACCCTTGCGCCGGTCACATTGTGGCCGATTCGTCTGGAATCTGTGGGCTACCTTCCCAGTTCCCGATTGCTTAAAGGTTTGCCGTCGGCATTGGCCGATCAAGCCGTGTCTGCGTTGCGTTTGAATGTACGCACGACCTCGGGCCTACGCTTCGAGCAATTGGCACTTGAGGCGCTGACATTGTTTCTGCCTGGCAGCGATTCATTGCCGATGGTTTTACAGGAGGCGTTGCTGGCACATGCGTGTGGCGTACTCGTGCGACCGGCCGAAAGTGATGCACCATGGGAACATTTGATCGAACCGCACCAGATAACCCAAACCTATCGGGAGCCAGGCGAGGAGGGGCGGCAAGTCCCCTTATCGTTGAGCAATTCCGCGTTTGCCCAGCTGAGACAGTTTTTGGCGTTCGCGCCTGCACAAAGATTTGTGACTTTAGGCGGATTAGGGCCGGCGGTGCGCGCATGTCGCACTGATCAGCTGGAGTTGGTGATTCTATTTCGGCCACTCACGTTACCGCTCCCCGCACGTTTGGATGTCAGCAGTTTTGCGCTGTTCTGTGCGCCGGCGATCAACCTGTTTGCCAAGTACACCGATCACGTTGCGTACGACCCGCACCGCCAAGAGTTGCCGGTGGTTGTCGACAAGTCCAATCGTCTGGCCCACGAGGTGCTGGACGTTCTCTCGGTGCATGGTTATTGCGCTGGGTCCAGGGAACGGCTGGTGTTTTTGCCTCTCTATGCGCCTCAGGCATTGGCTGGCAGCGGTGTGCGAGCGGCGGGTTTTTATCAGTTGCATCGCGGTCTGAGCCGCAGGCCCGACAGGGCGATGAGCCGTGAGTCCAACTATCAAGGCAGCGATGTCAGCCTGTCGTTGGTTATCGCTTCGCTTCCCGAGGGCGAGAGTGACCTTCAGCAACTCGCGCTGAAAGTACGGTGCTCCAATCGTGATTTACCGTTGAGGATGCCACTGGGGCAGGGCAACACGGATTTTGCACTCGATGTCAGTGCGCCAGTTTTATCCGTGCGCTGTATCGCCGGCCCCTCCAAGCCGGTACCCGCGCCGCTTCAGGGGGAGCGGCAATGGCAAGCTATACGCCATCTTTCGCGCAACTTTTTGCCGTTGGCCGAAGAGGATGGCAAGGCGGGCGCGCGGGCGCTGTGCGATCTGCTGTCCTTATATATCGCCGACGATAGCGTGAGCAGCAGGCTGTTACAGGCTATCCATTCGTTGCGTGCACAGGTGACCACACGACGGCTTCCGGGGCCCGGCCCGGTGACGTTTGGCCGAGGGTTAAAACTCATACTGACGCTGGACGACAGTGCTTGTGAGAGCACAGGAACCTACGCGTTCGGCTCGATACTGGAGGCGTTCTTCGCACATTACTCCGCACTTAACTCGTTCACCGAGACCGAGCTGCACAGTGTGACACGTGGTCATATCAAAACATGGCGGGCGAGGGCGACTCAATGCATGACCTTGTGACTCGCCGACCCTCTTTAGGTCAATGGCCATGGCGCTATGAATTTTTCAGTGCCATGCGCTGTATTGAGTCTGCCTACCCGCAGATGCCACGCTGGGGGACCGCTGACCATCTGCGCGACGACCCGGTGCGCCTGGCGCAGCAAGTGTCCCTGGCGTTTCAGCCGGCGATGATTGCCGGTTGGCGCTTGCGTGAAGGGCAAGCGGCCTGCCTGATGGTCAATTTCTTCGGTTTGACCGGCGTTAATGGGCCGATGCCATTACATTTCAGTGAAAGGCTATTGTCGTTACAGGTCAATCATAACGACCCTGGCGCCGCGCATTTTCTGGATGTCTTTCATCATCGATTGTTGAGTCTGCTCTACCGCAGTTGGGCCATGGCTCGCCCGGTGGTGTCGGCTGATCGGCCAGCACACGATCGCTTTCGCGACTACGTATCGGCTTTCTCACCCGCACGAATGAGCGCATTGCCCGGGGCTGGAACGTATTACGTCAACCAGATGGTCGACCAGCGACGCAGTGCTCGCGGTTTACTTGCGATGGTCAGGGACTTTTTGCAGGTGCCGGTCAGTGTGCAAACCTTGGTTGGGCGGCGTGCAGCCTTAGAGCCTGAGCAATGCCTCAGGCTCGGACGTCAGCGGGAGTCCAGCCAACTGGGCGTGGCAACGCTAGTGGGCAAGCATGCCTGGAATGTCCAACACAGTTTTACGCTGCAACTGGGGCCACTGTCGTGGTGCGATTACCAGAGGCTTTTACCCGGCGCAGCGTTCCTCTTGCCGCTCTATCAGTTGGTCGAGCGTTATGTCGGCCGCACTTTTCAATGGGACCTTCAATTACAGCTCGATCCTGCACAGGTCGTGCAGTTGCGCCTGGGAAGCCAATTGCCGCTGGGCCAGGCAACCTGGTTGGCGGCTGGCGGCGAGCCGCGCAGGTATCGGCATTGGCGTTTCACAGCGGCACGCTTTTTTCAGTGACTGATTCAGGAGCAAAGGCATATGCCGGCACAAGTGGTCATGGGGGCTTCGTTGCGTTGCTCCTTCGGCAATACGCAAGCCAAGTTGATTGTACTGCCCATCAATCGGGTGTTTGCCGAGGGGCAATTGGCGGCGACCATCATGGATCACCTGCCGATGGTCAACATCTGCTCGTTTGGAATGTGCAGCTCCCTGGCCAACCCACAGGTCGCGGCGGCGACATCGGCAGCGATGGGGGCATTGACGCCGATGCCGTGTTTGCCGGTAACGGTCACGCCATGGATTCCCGACGTTACAAAGACCTTGATTGGCAAACTCCCTGCTTTGGGCAGCACCGCAACCTGCTCCTGCACCTGGGCAGGCCTGATTCAGGTTGCGGATCCAGGCACCCGGAAAACACTGATCTCATGATTAAGCGAGTCGCATGATGAGCAGTTTCAAGGCTAGTCAGATCAAGGCGCCTTCAGCGGCCGGCACGTTATCGCTGATTCATTTTGAAGCGAGCGAGGGGCTGAGCATGCTCGCGCAGTACACCCTTGAGGTACAGGGCAGCAAAACCGAGTTGGACGCCAATCGGTTGCTCGGCCAGACACTGGGTGTCGGCTTGAGTGCTTCCGATGGCGGTGTGCGCTGGGTACACGGGCATATCAGCGCGGTAGCCCAGGATGATCGATTTGGCCAGCAGGGGCGCTACACGCTGACGTTGCGCCCGTGGCTGTGGTTGTTGACGCTGGCGAGCCACAATCGTTTTTTTGAGGAAAAAACGGTAGTCGAGGTGCTGACGGCGGTGCTGGACGAGTACCCGGGTACGGTGGACTGGCAAGTGACGGGGCGCTATGACGCCTTGGAATACTGCGTGCAGTACTGCGAAAGCGATTTCGATTTTTTCAGCCGATTGATGGAGCGTGCAGGGCTCTATTATTTTTTCACTTTTAAGGACGGTAGCCACGAGCTGGTTATTGTCGATGCCATGAGCGCCCACAAAACGGCAGCTCACTGCGACAAAATGAGCTACCGACCGCACCAGCCCCACTTCATCGCCAGCGTTTTCAGTTGGGTATCGCGGTCTGAAATGACGACGGGAAAGGTCTCGCTGCATGACTACGATTTCAGCAAGGCCAATAGCCGTGAGGCTAGCGTTCAACGCGGCGAAAGCGCTGTGGCTGCCGGTTATGAGCTGGACGATTATGAGCGGTCGTCGTACCCCGGTTTCTTTGCCGATCAGCGTGCCGGCGATGCATTCGCCAAGGTACAGGCGCAGGCTCTGCTCACCCGCCAATGCGTGGCGCACGCGACCCACTCGACACCCTACCTGACGCCTGGTCACCGCTTCGAACTCACCGATCATCCGCAGTCGGCTCATAACGCCAAATACCTGGTGGTGCGATCGACCCTGACAGGCAGTTGCCCTGAGTCGACGGGTGGGCTTGGCGAGCTTCGTTTTGAAGGCTGGGTTGAGGTGATCAAAACCAGCCAGATATTCCGTGCGCCCATTCGCACACCAACGCCGCTCATTAGCGGGCCGCAGACCGCCTTTGTGGTGGGTAAATCCGGCGAGCCACAGTGGGTGGATAAGCATGGCCGGGTCAAGGTGCAATTTCATTGGGATAGCAGCGGCAAGGAAAACGAAAACTGCTCCTGCTGGGTACGTGTCGCCCAGCCGATGGCTGGCAAACGCTGGGGCGCAATGTTCTTGCCGCGGGTAGGGCAGGAGGTGGTGGTGCAGTTTCTGGACGGCAGCCCGGACCGACCTCTGGTGGTCGGCGGCGTTTATAACGCTGGAACTCGGCCACCTTGGGATTTACCTGACCAGGCTTCACGCTCTGGCTTCAAATCGCAATCGCTTGGCAATCAGCAGATGTACAACGAGCTGCGTTTTGAAGACAAGAAGGATGCAGAACAACTGCTGATTTATGCAGGACGCAACCAAGATGTCACGGTGGGCAATGACGCGTTCGTCAGTGTGGGCAACGATTGGCATATCAGCACGGGAGCCAACCAGTTCGTCAAGGTTGCCAAGGACCTGCACGAGTCGGTGGAAGGCAGTCGCAATGTCAAGGTAAGCAAGGACTGCTCGTTGAGTATTGACGGGGACAGCCACTCACAAGTTGAGGGCAAACAGTATTTGACCGCAGGCAGTGTGGACCTCAAAGGTCAGCAAACGATCACCCTTGAAGCCGGCAGTGAGTTGGTGCTCAAGGTCGGTTCAAGCTCCTTGGTACTCAGCGCTTCGGGCGTGGCGATCAATGGCGTCCAAGTCACGATTGACGGCTCTGCAAAGGTCGATATCAACGGCGGTGGCGGTGGTGCTGCTACCGGTGCTGATGCAGCTCAACCTGTCGCTGCAACACTGCCGGAGGAAGCCGACAATGGTCAGGCTTGAGGCGTTGGCACGGTGGTGGCTGGCGAGCGGATTGCTGGCGTGCATGACCGGTTGCAGCTTCTTGGCCGAGCCCGTACCCGAGCCCGTCGCGGACCCTCACCTGACCCTTGCCTTGCAGACGTCTCTGGACGCCAATCGCAACCTTTACGGCAGGCCATCGCCGGTGCGGGTGCAGGTGTTTCAACTGCGGCGTCGTCAAGCCTTCGAGCAAGCCAGCCTGGCTCAATTGAGTTCGGCGGCCGAGCAGGTTTTACGCGCTGACTGGCTGGGGCAGGAGGTGATTGTGCTGCGCCCCGGCGAACGTTATCGCTACCACTTTATCCCCGAATCACGCATGCGCTACATCGGCATCATTGCCGAGTACCGCGATATTGATCAGGCGCGCTGGCGAGCCATCACCTTGCTGGATCAACGCAAGACCCCAGAGCTATCCGTCCAGATCGGACGGCATGCCATCGAGTTCATGGCCCCCTCAATGATAGAGCTACAAACGAATGATTAACCAACCAAAAGTCGTGTGGTCCGAGGGCATGTTCCTTCAGCCTCAACACTTCCAACAACACGAACGCTACATTCAAGCCCAACTGGTTCAAGCACTGCGTGCACTGCAAGTCGATGCCTGGGGGTTTACCGCGCTTAAAATTGACAAGGGGCAGTTGGCGCTGGGGTCCATAGTATTGACCGAGTGCGCAGGCGTGCTGCCGGATGGCAGTTTTTTTGTGCTTGGCGACGATGAACTGGCGTTGTTGCGCTACACAGTGGTGGAAGGGGAGCGGGATCAGCAGGTGGTATTAGCGCTGGCGCTGCAACGCGGTCACGGTGTGGACACGGAAACAGCGCCTTCTGCCGACAGCCTCGCGCGCTATCGGGTGGTTGAGGCGTGCGTCCCTGATAGCAACGCACAGGGCAGTGAGGCGGCGACGTTGCAGTTGGGTCAACTGAACATGAAGTTGGCGCGTGAGCGGGATGTGGTGGTCTCCCATGTGTTTTTACCAGTCGCCAGGGTGCTTGAGCGTTCACCCGGGGGGCAAGTGTTATTGGATGAGGAGTTTATTGCGCCGGTCATGGCCTGGCGGCGTTCGCCAAAGCTTGCGGAGTTCGTCGATGACATCATCGGGCGTGTTCGCCAGCGCGCCTATACGCTGGCGGCAAACCTTGGCGTGCAGGGGCTGGGCGGGGTTTCCGAAGTACAGGACTTTTTGATGCTGCAAACGCTCAATCGCGCTCAACCCTTACTGGTACAACTGGCCAGTCGTGAGGGATTGCACCCCGAGCAGCTCTATCGTTCGCTGGTAACGTTGGCGGGTGATCTGGCCATTTTTGTTGAAGAGAATAAGCGGCCCAAGCAATACCCAATCTACCGCCACGATCAATTGGCCGACTGCTTTACGCCAGTGATTCAGGACCTTCGTCATGCCCTGAGTGCTGAAGCCGGCTCCGATGTGGTTCCGCTGGCGTTGAGTGACAGAGAGTTGGGGGTACGCTTTGCGTCGGTGCCCGACTCGCAGCTGTATCGATCGGCGCGTTTCGTGCTGGCTGTACGCGCGCAACTGCCTGACGATGAGCTGCGTAAACGTTTCCCGCACAACCTGAAAATTGGCCCGATCGAGTCTATGCGTGACCTGGTTGACCTGCAGTTACCCGGTCTGAAGGTGCATGTATTGCCTGCCGCGCCACGTGAGCTGCCGTATTACGCAGGCTTCAGTTATTTCGAACTGGAAAGTGAACATCCCTTGTGGGCTGGCTTGAGCAGCAGCGCCGGGTTTGGTTTGCATCTTGCCGGGGATTTTCCAGGGTTGCAGTTGGCTTTCTGGGCCATTAAGGCTGGCCAATGAGTGCCGCTAAGCCAGGTTACTGGCGCCGCTGGGTGTCGCGACGCAAACGGCCACTCGATGATGGCTATGATGAGCCGGCACGTACCGTTTCGGTTTCGGCAAATGAAGTGCTGGTGCAGTTGGCAGGCGATCTGCTCTACGAAGTCGTGCCGTTGCGTGGCTTGAATCATGCTCCGGATATCGACGAGCTACGCGCCCGGTTGATTACCCAAGTGCGTAGTTTTCAGCGCAATGCGCTGGAAGCGGGGATCGATCAGCATACCCAGGAGCATGCCAAGTATGCGCTCTGCACGTTGCTCGACGAGGTGATTGCCAACTGTGACTGGGGGCAGGGCGCGTGGTCCAAGCAAAGCCTGTTGATGATCTTTCACAACGAGACAGCCGGTGGGGAAGGCTTCTTCGTTCACCTTGATGCGGCTGAACTCAGACCTGCGGAGAATCTGGCGCTGCTGGAATTGATGTACTTGTGTTTGGCACTCGGACTGGAAGGGCGCTATCGCATTCAGAGCGAGGGGCGTGCGGCCTTGGCGTTGCGCAGGCGTCAGCTTTACGAAACCATTCGGTTGCAGCGGGGCCATCATCCAAAGGTGCGTTTGAATGAGCACTTGCTCACCTTGAACCACGACTATTTCAGTCGGCGCGAACGCCTGTTCTGGTGGAGCTTTTGTTTTTGCTTGCTGGTGCTGGCGGGGGCCGGAGCACTTTACTTCGAGAAGCGCTCCTATCAACAACTGCAAGCTCTGCAAGCGCTGCGCCCGGCACAGTCGACCACGGTTGCACAAACACTGGCCGAAAAATTGGCCACCGACATCGAGGCCAATCGCCTGACGCTTATTGATGACGGGCGCAGCGTGCGCATCGTGCTCAGTTCCACTGGTTTGTTTGCCAGCGGTGGCAGCGAGATTGCCGAACAGACGCGTTCGCTGCTGTTGCGAATTGCGCAGGCATTGGGCGAGTGGCAGGGCCGGATTCAGGTTATTGGCCACAGTGACGACACCCCCGTGGCTGGACGACTGGGGTCCAATGAAGCGCTGTCGCTCGCACGCGCCCAGTCAATCCTGAAGGTGTTGGCGGGCGACAAGCGTGACCCTCTGCGCTTCAAGGCCGAAGGTCGTGGTGCTGCCGAGCCGCTGTTCCCAAACGATAGTGTGGAGCACCGTGCGCGCAACCGGCGCGTCGAGATCTTGATCTATGCCCCAGAGCCTGTGGCGACCCCCTGATGGGCTAATGAAATTTCCCCCCCTATGTGTGGATGATTGGCGTCATGCTTTTGCGATTCTTTAAAACGTTGTCACGGGCGGCCGTGATGGTCGCGATGTTGTACTGGGTGACGGTGCTGGTGCGTGACTATGGCCCTCGCTTGTCGATAGATGGCAGCATGCTGTTCACTGAGACATGGCAGCAATGGGGGATATTGTTACCGTTCTACGTTGGCGGGCTGATCTGGTTTTGCTGGAGATGGAAAGTTGATGCGCAGCGCGCCAAACACCGCGCTCTGGAGGTTCAAGTCGACTTGGAGAAACGGATAGCTCCCTGTGAGCGTGAGTTGCAATTGCGTGAGCAGCTTACACAGTGGCGCTTGGAGACACAGGTTGAGGGTGTCAGGCCAGCCTTTTTGCTCTTCGATTTGCATACCACCTCGAACGTTGACCTGCGTATTGAGCGGGTAGGGCGTTACAGCGTGCTGACGGTGAGTGGCCGCTTGCTGTCCGAGGCTGAGTCGCGACGCTGGCAATGTTTGTTGGATGAGCTCAAAGGCGCTAAACGTGACCGATGCGCTTTGGTGGGCGGCCTGTTGTTATTGAATGCTCAGAAGCTGCTGGGAGCCGATGACGGCCAGGAGTTGCAAGCGTTGAGCCTGCGCGAGCGCCTGGAGGAGCTGGCGGGCGCAATCGGTAAGGGCTTGCCGATCCAGGCTATTGTGAGCCACTGCTCCAGCCTGCCGGGCTATGTGCCCTCGATTATGGGATTGCAGGGCGAGGAGCGTGATTTGGCGATTGGCTTTCCTTTGGGGACTAACCAATCCAACCTCTTGCGATTGGCCGAACGCATGGGTAATCGACTTGAGTCCCTTGATGACAGCCTGCTTGATCGATTGCAGAGGGAGCCGCTGACCCTGCTGCGGACTCAGCTTTATGGGTTTTCACCGTTGTGGCGACTGTTCAGTGGGCACGTACAGGTTTTTTTGCAGGCGGTCTTTCATGATCAGGCGCGTTTGCAGTCGCTGCGCTTCACGGCGGGAGATTTGGCTGAAGACGTTCAAGGGGCTACGAGTTCGACACTGTTACTGCGGACCTTGCAGCAGTGTGAGCGTCATGGCGCCTGGCGTATGTTTCTCAAGCATTCTGCAGGTTGGGTGCGCTCGCATGCTCGGGTGTGTTTGATATTGATCGTGGCGGGTGTGTGTGCGTTTATGGCCCATCATTATCATCATCAGGCGCGCATGCTCGATAAGCTGGCCGAGCAGCGGGAAGCGCTATTTAACCTTCGCCAGGGTGGACTTGAGCGGCTCACTCTCCTGACCGATATGGTTGATGTTTCGCAGGATAAGGGTTGGCTGCCCAGCCTGCAGCTTAACCAGCAACAGCGCCTGGTGACACTGATTCAAACGTTATACGAGCAAGCGTTGAGTGAGGTCATTGCACAACCATTGGCCAACGCGTTGGAAGAGCGGATCAACAGTCCTAAGTCGCACGCTTACAACAATCTGCGCCTGTATTTGATGCTGGGCGGGCAAGGTCGTTTGGATACCCACTTTGTTGCACGCGAACTCAAGGTACTGTCGGATCAGCGGCTCCCTCAACCGCAACGTGAATGGCTGAACGCGCATTTACAGCGGGTAGTACAGTCGATACCTGCTGCTGCATTGTTCAGTGTCAACGACGCCCTCGTGGAACAGGCGAGAGAGCACATCTCGCATGAACCGGTGGCGCAGCGTGTTTACCGCCAGCTATCGACCGTGTTGCGAAACCTGCCCCACAAGGAGTTGAGCGTTGCCAGCGAAATCGGGACAGGAGGCTTGATGTTATTTGCCTCACGCTCTGGCCGCTCTATGACGCAGGGGGTGCCTTGGCTCTTTACCCTGGAAGGTTATACGCACTTGAACCAACGATTGGAGCGTTTCATTGCCGAGGCTTTGCGTGATGAAAGCTGGGTTATGGGGGCGGCTCGTCAGCAAGCTCTGCACCACGTGCGGGCCGAAATATTGGGTCTTTATCAACGTGACTATGTGAGGCATTGGGAGTACTTCGTCTCTGACTTAAAAGTTGCGGGCCTCAATGAGCCTGAACAATTGCCGGGGCGTCTGGAGCGTTTGTCACAGCAGGAAGGTGCATTGAGTCGATTGTTACGGTTAATCGACCGTGAAACCCGTCTAAGCCTCAATGCTGAGAACGACGGCATACTCAAGCGTCTTCGCGAGCGCACTGTTGCACTGAAGATACGTTTGGGCGTCGAGGACAACGCCAAGGACATTCTCAATGACGCATCGGAGCAAAGTGCTGTAACGCAACACTTCGCTTCGTTTCATCGGCTGACCGAGTCTGTCGAGGGGCGGCCCGGCCTTCTGGATCAACTGCGCGAAGCGCTGGCTTACGCGGGGGTTTATCTATCTGCCCGAGATGCATCAACAGCCTCGGGTTTATCACCACCCGACGTCAATGCGCTTGAGCGCTTGGACTCACTGACGAGCACTTTGCCGCTGCTGATAAGGCCGCTACTCAGCGACATCGTCAAAGTCGGTAAAGGTTGGGTACGTGCACACCAGTCCGTGACGCTCACAAAAAAATGGGCACAAGACCTTGGGCCTTACTGCGAGCGTGTGGTCCAGCAACGCTACCCTTTTGATCGCAATGCAAGCACCGATGTGCCACTGGAGGCTTTTAACCAGCTGTTTGCCGCTGAGGGGTTACTGCAAACATTTGGGCGCTTTTATCCTGGTCGTCACAAAGACGAAAGCACCTTACTTCGTCCCGACAACAGAGCGGTTGAGGGTGATGAGATCGACCCTTTGGTTCTGCTGCAATTTGACCGCGCAGAACATATCGGCAAGGTTTTTTTTCCTGCAGGCGCCGCGCAGGCGCACATTGATTTCGAAATTAGCCCGGTGACCATGGACGAAGAGATCGCCTCCTTCAGCCTGATCGTGGATGACCGGCAGTTGAGTTACTCTCACGGCCCTATTTTGCCGAGCCTGTTTACCTGGCCCTCTCAAGTGCTGGGTACGCGACTTAACGCGGTGGTGACGCTGTTGGATGGGCGTACCATACGACAGTCGCAGGAAGGCACGTGGGCGTGGTTTCGGCTTATCGACCAAGGGTTACTGAGCGCTGGCCCTACTGCCGATACGCAGTGGCTGACGCTTTCATTTGATGGCTATAGCGTCGTATTGCAGATACGCAGTGTGGGGCTTGAGCAACCCTTCGGTGACGCCAATGTGCGAGCGTTTCGCTGCCCTTATTCGCCGAGTACGTAACTAAGTGTTGCCGGGGAAAAGTTGGCATCGGTGGAACTAACCTGTGCAGATTTATTTCCTACAAGTTGCCCTACAACACTGACATTTAAATATTGTTACTTTCCTCTGTGGTGATCACCACGGAGCTCTAACTAATGAAGAAAGTAATGTTGAAAAAAACACTGGGCCTGGCTATTACCCTGGCCTCTTCACAAGCGTTTGCGGCTGGCTTTGCATTGAATGAACAAAGTATCAGTGGGATGGGAACAGGTTTTGCCGGACGGTCTTCATCGGCAGAAGATGCCAGTACTGTCTATGGTAACCCTGCCGGTATGGTTCGCCTGGACGGCCAGCAAATAACCGGTGGTCTCGCCGTTATCGACGCAACGAGCAACATCAGCCAGGCCAGCGGCAGTTCGAGTGGCAGTAACAAGGGCAACATGGTGCCGCTTACCGGCGTGCCATTTGGGTTCTACACTCAAAAACTCAACGAACAATGGGCTGCCGGTTTTGGTGTCTACGCCCCATTTGGCATGGTCGCCGATTATGAAAAAGGCTTCCAGGGCAAAGCGTTCGGCAGCAAGAGCGAGGTGAAAGTCATCACGCTCCAGCCGACCGTCAGCTATGCCTTCAGCGATAAGCTGTCTATCGGTTTTGGCCCGACCATCAACCGGGTTTCCGGTACCCTGGAGTCGGATATCAACCTTCCGAACCCAAGTCTCGCGTCCAACAATATCAAAATCAAGGGTGACGACACCGCCTTGGGTTTTAACGCTGGCGTGTTGCTTCAAGCGACAGACAGCACGCGGGTAGGCCTGACTTACCATTCGCAGGTCAAGTACAAGCTGGAGGGGCAAACTCAAGTCACTAAAGGTGCCAACGTTCCTGACGCAGTATTGAGCAGTGGCCGCTACGACGCATCTCTCAAAATTGATACGCCAGAGTCCTGGGATTTCTCTGTGACGCAAGAGGTGAATGCTGATTGGAAGCTCTATGCCGGGGCAACCTGGACACGCTGGAGTCGTCTCAAAGACATTACGGTCAAGAACGAGGGCGTTACTTACAGCAATGGTGTGTATGCTCAGGCTTTACTCAGTACCATTAAAGAGGAGCAAAACTGGCACGATACCTGGGCCTATGCCGTGGGAACCTCCTACCGACTGAACAAACAGTGGGTGCTGCGTACCGGTTTGACGGTTGACCAGTCGCCGACCAACAACACCGATCGCTCGCCACGTATTCCTACCGGGAATCGGACCATCTTCAGTCTCGGTGCTGGCTACGATGTTGCGCCGAACATGACCGTCGATGTGGCTTATGCCTATCTCAAGGAAACGCCGGTCAAGGTTGACCGCACCAACGCGCTTGGCCAGTACTACAAGGCCAAGTACGAAAACAGCGCCAATGGTTTCGGCTTAGGGGTCACTTACCGCTTCTGATTCGCCATCGTCTTAAAGCCCTGCTTTCTCACAAGAGAGCGGGGCGTTTTCGTAGATGGGAGTGGCGGTGTAGAGGCCGCTGGCTTCAACGCGTCAAGCCCGCTGTGCATTTGGCACTGGCGCAGGAACTGATTGCCAGAGAACGGGCGCGTAACAAGTGACGCTGGAAATCTCAAGGAGAAATAGCCCGGCGATTGCCGGGCTGGTTTGCGTTCACGTTTTTAATGTCGTATCACTATTCGATATCGATCTTGATCAGTTCTCTGACTTTCCGGTCCAGCGCCTTCATAGCCGCCGGTGTATCTGCTTGTAACCACGCATCCACTGCAAACACCTCCTCAAAGTCGCCGCCGATGGACGTGCCGGGTGCTATATGGGTATTCACACTCAGCACACCGGTCAGTTGGCGTGCCGCTTCCACGCCGTGGATCCCTCTTAAAATCCCACTTACTCGTGGGTAAACCGCAGACATCCCATGGTACCCGGACGCCATGGGGGGCTCGGGGAAACAAAACGGTTTGCCCAGCAGCTGTTGAACGTATACAGCTGCAAAGTCAACACCACGCAAAGCCAGCAGGCTTTCCCGCACACGCATTCCACCAACGCGTGGATTAACTTCGATGATGCTGGCACGGCCTTTGGAGTCGTATCTTAATTCAACGTGACAGAAACTATTCCTCAAACCCAGCGTGTTCAGTACCACGCGCGTGTAGATCAATATTTGTTGCTGTTCGTTGAGCGTAAGGCGAACGGGGGGGCTGACCAAAAGGTTTTCATAGGATGAGTATGAGCTCTGCTCTACGTCTAACTTATCGTGCATCACCAACGGCAGGATTTGATGCCCGGTGCATAAACACTCGACACTGATTTCATAACCATCAATCGCCTCTTCGGCAAGCATCTCGCGCATGGGTTCGAAATGTTCGTCGCCAATGTCGTGGGCGCAAAAATATTCAGTGTAATAACCATGGCGAGCATGCTCCTGGTAATGGCGGAATACGCGGCGCATGTCGGCAATATTCTCACAACGTGAAATAAAGCTTGAGCCCAAACCCACCACGGGTTTCAGTATCAGTGGGAAGCCCACATGCTCGGCGGCGACTACAAGGCTGGCATCGCCGATAACGCGTGCGTAACGTGCGGTATAGACATTGCGTTCACGCAGGCGCTGGCGCATGGCGAACTTGTTGTTGGCGAGGTACAACGCGTCGACAGGAGGATGGGGCAAACCGCGCCGTGCGCAAAGTTCTGCGACCTGGGCCCCCAATAACCCTTCGGGTGTGAAGAAGCCGATACAGGTGCCGATGCCGACCACGGTTGCGTGTCGTTCCAGACGGCACACCATTGTTTCCAGGCCGTCGCTGCTCCAGTCCGAAATGGGGATGGCGCGAAATGGCAAGGCATCTATGTCATCAGGGGTCAGGGCATCAGGTACGATGGCAATCATAGTCAACCCGGCCTGAGTGGCCGCGACGGCAATGGCACGTAAGTTTGGCAGGCGGATGATCAAGTTTTCGATAACGATAATAGTGAGTGGTTTCATAGGGCGCTTAGTGGGTCAATAGACGAGAAGGGCGTCGTTGCCATCCGGGTAGTGCGAGACGATGTAGCCTTGATCATCAATCTCGTGCAGTGGCGGCAGGCTTGAGTTACCGGAAAGTGTTTTGTAGCGCTCGGCTGGATAAGGTGAGCGGGCGCGAATAAAACGCTGTCCTCCAATATTTTCGTAGCGCAGGACTTGGCCTGGTGTGATGTAGTGCGTGCCCACGGCGGTGACGTACCCATAAGGCAATGCATAGGTACCTGAAAACGCCATCAATTGGGTAATTAGGGTATGACCTTTTTTCACGGTGGTGCGCAGCGGTGCGCCACCTGGAGCGTCTGCGCAGTGCATTAAGTGATAAGGCGTGATTCCAACCGCGAGGAAATGATCGATAAGATTCTTAAGGCTGTGGAAATCGTCGTTGACCCCTTTGAGCAGTACTGCGTGGCCACGTGCGTTGATGCCCCGACGGCTGAAGCCATTGAGTGCCCTGATGACGTCCGGTTGCAGCTCGCTGGCGTGGTTGATTGCAACGTCCAGAGACACGCTTGTGGAGCGCAGAGGGTAGGCATAATCGACGTAGTTATAGCTGGCAATACGTTCGATAAAGGCTTCATTAATGCACTCTGGTTGAAGCAGGGCGTGCCGAGTTGCGATACGAATGTTATTGAGATGGGGGATGCTCGCCAGGTTTTCCAGCAACGCGAACAGCTGTTTTGGTTTTACCAGCGGGTCGCCGCCAACGATTGAGGCTTGGGTGATGCGTGCATCGTTGCGTATGTACTCTATGGCATTGATGAGGTTTTCTTCACTCATCGATTGGGACTCGCAGCGCGCAGTGCTGGCTTTCTTGATGCAGTAGCGGCAGGGACAACCGAAATAAGGTGTCAGCTCAACCCGGTCTTCATCAACGCGCGATAAGCCGCAAGTGCAGTTTTTTTGCTGGTGATGGCGCATGCTTGTCGCTTCCATGTCGAGGACGGTGAGGGGGGACAGCTGATGTTGTTATCAGAGAACCATTAAAGTGCCATCCAACCGAATGGTTCTGATACAGCTATTCAGCGTAATTCAGAGTTATTCATAGTGAGTCCGACATGGCGCGCTTCGCTAATGACTTTATAGCGTTTACAGGGCCGCCTTCATTTGGCTGAAGGCGGTTGCTACGCCTCGCAGGATGGTTTCAAAATTATTCAGTGTGATTAAGTAGTGTGATGCGAATTTTTCCTTCGCACCGTCGAAAGGTGCCGCTATCAAAATAGCTCTGCTGATTTATCAGTCGAACATCCTTTTCAAAGAGCGACAGCTTGGCGATCTGAAAAGTAGGTGGATTGCGTGTAATTCACGCATGGCTTTGAGCTCAATTGTTTAGGATTGAGGTTTAACACAGTCAGCGGACTTACTATGAAAATTTCAAGTGTCATTGCCTCAATCACTCTGAGCTTCATTACGCTTAGCGCGCATGCAAAAGGTCTGGATCACGTAATAGTAGTCTCGACACAAAAAACTTCCGGCACTATGTCTGTGGGCGAGAAAAGTGCCTATACACAGAGTTTTGAAATTTTCTTGGGGAATCTCAAGGGACGCGGACTTGATTTGGCTGGCTACTGTTTGAAAGCTTACGGAGCTGAAGGCAAAGAATACAAATTGGATACTGTGGATGAGGTGCTTACCGTCGGAAAATTAAAAGTAGGTGCCCCGGTCCAAGGTATGGCAGTGTTTTCATCGGTCGATCCCAGCGTATATCAGCCGCTGATGATCAAACTGTCTGAAGTATGCAAATAAGCCATTCTCGGATATCAGAATGATGGAACTCTGTTTTTCGTCCGAGGAACATCACTCTGCGCTTTCTCTAGGTGCTGAATAAACCTTTTGTTGACTACACCTCTGGCTTACAGTTCAGGTTATTATTTTTTAATGTTTACTGAGTAATATAATGAAGAATGAGATAACCGAAAAAGAGATGCGCTGGGCATTGTTTGGTGTGTCTGAGCCCGTTGTGTCGGCGGTCAATAAATATAGAAAACATCTTGGTCCGGATATCTCAGCAATACCGAGGCTAAAGTCTGAAAAACAAATAATTCCAAATGTTTTCACCTCGAGACTTCGGGTGAAGCTCAGAGTGGATAATGAGTTTGAAGGGAGAATGTACGAAATAGTGCATGAGGCTGATACGCTCAGTTCCCTCGTGGCGGAGCAAGAAGCTGTCAAGGCTGCGAGGAAAAAATATCGCTTTGTTGAGGTGATTTCGGTCAGACAATCTAATGGATAATAGCCGTGTCTCTACCGTTGTTATTCAGCACGTCGCATGAATGCTCGCAGCGCTGCGACTTTAAGAGAACTCAAGGGTGTTGCCATCCACCTAGTATGACAGCGAAAGCCTTGCGCAGGCTTATCTGCGCAAGGCTTAGGTTTCCAATGCCAAGGCTCATACCAACCTTGTTTTATTTAATAAATGCGGGATGTCGGTATTTAACTCAATAATTATTAGTTAGGCACGTCTGGTTCCGGTTGATAAACCAATAAATCACCAGGCTGGCAGCTCAGGTATTTGCAAATCGCTTCAAGCGTACCTAGACGCACCCCCTTCACCTTTCCCTGTTTCAACAAAGACAGATTTTGCTCGGTGATGCCAATCGCCGCTGCAAGGTCTTTCGACTTCACCTTGCGCTTGGCCAGCATCACATCCAATTCAATAATGATCGGCATGGTCGCGGCCTTACACAAACGTTTTGATTTCAGAGTCGATTTCGCTCGCACGGGCCAAGATCCGAGCGATCACCGCGATGCAACCTGCAAGAAAGAGCGCGACAAAGTCTGCCGAGGTGAAGCTGATGGTGAAAAGGCGCTGACCGGGTGGAGCGTGCAATGTTGCCAAGACACTCAGTATCGGCATGCATATGAAACTTGAAATTACCCAAAGGACAACGCTACGTCCGACTTTACCCAAGTGAACCGCAGCAAGGCTGGAGAAATACTCCTCTCGCGCATACGCCTGGAAAAGCCGGCGTAAGTGATTCAGCCCGCTGGCCAAAGCGATCAAAGGCACGCTTGAAACCACAATGGCACCCAGCGTTTGCCACCAGGCGAGCATTTCGATTTTGATCGACAACTGGGTAATCATCACACCACTTAGGGAAACCCGGCGCCTAGCCCATCGCTGGACCCCAGCACAGGGAAAATCCACAAGGCGGCGTTGAAGACTAGCATTCCTGCGGTGAGCATCAGTGTTACAGCGGCCATCCGTTGGCTGAATCGTACAAGGTGGGTGAGGGGCATGTTTTGAGCCTCTGTGTGGGTGAGGCTCGAAAATTACATGATAAATTATCGTAAAACAATAATAATTGGCTGTAATATATTTATGGTCGACCTGAAGGGTGCGGTCAGCCCATCAACTCAACCCGCCATTGCCCGCTGGCAATCGGCTCTCCAATAAAAACAGCAGGTCAGCCCCCCGTGTTCCGTCCTTCACTAGGGCCCTGTAAGCGCACCTCTGCCCACCACGCTGATCCACCACCCGACACCTTCAAGTGCCGGTCGCGTGTCGGGAATTTCCCCGGAAACCGACGGAACGCCATAAACGAAAAAACCCGCCAACCGGCGGGTTTTAAAGCGTTTCACGGACTTTACTGGCTGTCAGTGAAACGAGAGATGGTGCCCGAACCCGGAATCGAACCGGGACGCCCTTACGAGCGGGGGATTTTAAGTCCCATGCGTCTACCAGTTTCGCCATTCGGGCGGTAGCGCGGTGTTACAGGGTTGGGAATATATAGATCCAGCCGCTTCAGCGCAACCTCAAAGCCGGTTTTCCCGCATAAAGATGCGCAGGAAAAAGCGTGGCAGATCAGTGATCTACAGGGGCTTTGTGTCAAGTCCTGAGGAACGTACGCAACGCAGGAACAAGCCCCATAAATGACAGTCATAGCGATATGCCATTTCGGCATTTCACCAGGAGTCGTTTGATGCTCAGTGTCCGTAAGCAGGCTTGGATCATGGCCGTGGGTGTGGCGGGTTTGTTGGGCACTGCCGTGTTCAGCTCGGCGCAGGCGGGGAGTGCGGTGCGGTGGGGTGAGTTTGGTGCGTCGTCTTCAGATAAGTTAACGGCCGGCTCGATGGACGTGGGCGGTGCCTATGTGTTGAAGCCGTCGGGTGTTTCCGTGGGTGATGTCGAGGCGCTGCAAGCTGGGCAGAAACAGAGTCAAAGCGAACTGCAAAGCTTGAAAAGTAAAGTGGAGGGGCAGGAGCGTGCGTTTGATGAGTTCAAGCGCAAGGATGGTTCGAGTGCCAGTAGCAGTGACAGTCAGCTGTCCAGTCTCAAGCGGACGGTGGATGAGCAGAAGAGCACGATAGAGCGGCAGAAAGGCGAGATCGACGGGCTCAAGCGTAGCCTGGATGATTTGAAGCGTAGTGTGGAGGCGTTGAGCAGCAAGGTGAAGTGATTAGTGTGGGAGCTGGCTTGCCTGCGATGGCGGCCTGACAGTCAGCACAGTTGGGTTGTGTGCATATCCATTGCTGCGGTAACGGCTACTTAGGGTTCCGCTCTGACAGCGGCTCACTTTTGAAAAGAGCCCAAAAGTAAGCAAAAGGCTCTTGCCCCACCACTCGGCACCTCGCTCGGGCTCGGTGTGCCCGGAATTCGCCAGCGTGGTTTAACGGGGCGCTTAAGATCAAAAGCAGATCAAAAGCAGATCAAGAGCGACTCGCTTCGCATCGTGGTTACCGTCGGCTGCTACGGTCTGCAAAGTTGTGTAGATACCTATGCTGCGATGCAGGCACCTCGGTATTTCTGTAACACCGCGGCGATGCGATCGCAGGCAAGCCAGCTCCCACATTGACCGTGTTGGCATTTAGCCAATCAGCGCCAGCAAGTCGGTCACTCCCACGTTCACACCCGCCTGGCTCAGCAGCGTCGTCACCTGGCCGCGGTGGTGGGTCTGGTGGTTGAAAAAGTGCACCAGCAGGCCGAAGAAGGGTTTGTCGGCAGCCACACCGCGCATGTTGTGATAGCGCAGGCGTTGATCAAGGTGGGACTCGTGCAGGCTGTTGGCCCAATCGATGATCAGTTGGTCCAGCCAGGCGCGATGGGCCGATAATTCAGCAAGGCTGGCGAAGGCCAATTGCTGGAGGTCACCGGGCGTGGCAATGCCGTTGAGTGGCGCCAAGGCCGCAAAGTGGGCCGGGTGTTCGGCAAAGCGCTTGAGCCAGACGGTGTCGCCCAGCATCAGGTGGTTCAAGGTGCCGAGGATCGAGCCGAAAAACGCCTGGCGGTCCAGGGTCAATTGCGCGTGCGTCAGGGTGCTGGCGGCGTCGTAGACCTTGCGGTTCATCCATTGGTTGTAGGTGGCCATCAACGCAATATGCTCGATGCGATTCACCGCTGTTCTCCCTTGTCGGCGTGATGGCGCCATCATAAAGCTTGCCCGCCCGACGGTCATGGTGTTCCATCAGGGGAGGACTATGTTTGATCAACGCCACTATTGCGCCCCGGAGGGCGACACCATGAATACCAGCGATCTACTGGAACAACTGTTGCGCGCAGGGCAGCAAGGCGGCGGGGCTTCGGGCGGCGGCCTGGGCGGGTTGCTCGGCGGGTTGTTGAAGGGCGCCGGCACCGGCAATGCGTCATCGGCGGGCGGCGGTTTGGGCGGTTTGGGCGGTTTGGGCGGTTTGGGCGGTTTATTAGGTGGCCTGGGTGGCTTGTTGGGCGGCGCGCCGGCAGGCGGTACTGCCCAGACGCGCAGCGGCGGTGGGATGAATTACGCGGCGCTGGCGTCCCTGGGCATGGCGGCGTTCCAGGCGTACCAAGCCTGGCAACGCCAACAGGCTTCGGCACCGCAGCAAGCTATCCAGACCGTTGACCAGCTTGAAGGGCCTGAAGCCGAAGCCCATAGCCACGGTGTACTGCGTGCGTTGATCGCAGCAGCCAAGGCAGACGGCGAGATCGATGAACAAGAGCAGCAGATGATCTCTGCCGAGATCGGCCGTCACACCGACGACCCTCAGTTGCAGCAGTGGCTCGACGCCGAAGTCGCCAAGCCCCTGGATGCCGCCGATTTTGCCGAGTATGCCAATGACCCGGCACTCGCTGCGGAGATGTACCTGGCGAGCGTGATGCTGGTCAATGATCAGCAGGACGCCGAGCGCAATTACCTCGACGACCTGGCCGGTCAGTTGCAAATCGACCCGCAATTGCAGGTGCATCTGGAGCAGAAGGCCAAAGCCTAAAACCTCAGCGTCGCCCCAGTGGTCAGCCACTGGGCGCGATCGCCAATCAGGCTGCGTCCGACCAGCAGGTCCACGTCGACAAATTCGCCAATGTGCAAACGCGGCCCAGCCTGCCAGGCCTGTTCGCCGCCTTCCTGGCCATAGCGCTCGCCAATCAGCGTGAGCGCCTCTGCCAACTGATATTCGAACCCCGTGCCCCAGGTCAGGCGGTGCTGTTGATCACCCTCGTTATAGGCGTGGCTCCAGCCCGCGTTCAGGTTCAGCCGCAAGGGCGCCAGGGGTTGCCATGTCAGTGGGACGTTCAGGTCTGCGCCATCAAACCCGTGATGGCGATCCAGCGCGACATGCGCCCCGATAGCAACTGCCAGTTCCAAGCCCAGGTCTTGCCGTGACAGCACCTGCACCTTGGCCTGTGGGCTGATCTGCGTCTCGCCTTGGCCCGCGTCCGTGGCCCGTGACAACGCAGCTCCCCATTGCACGGCAGGCATGGCGCTGAACGTGCAGGCGGGCGACAAGCTGCTGTTGTGGGTGCTGCCCGCGTGCCGCTGGGCGCTGTACCAGGCGTCGACGTTGCATTCACCCGGCGCGTTGATCGCGCCGTCATCAACCACATAAGCGCCGCCTGCGGCTTGCGCTTTTGAAACCAACGCGACCACCAAAACAAGGCCCAGGGTCATGCCGATAAAGATCAAGTTGCGCTGCAATGCACGGCGCTTTGCTGGCGGCAGTAACAGCAGGGTGTGGCGAGAGTGGCGTGCGCGGTATTTGGCAAACCCGTCCCGGCGTGCCGGCGTGTGTTTTTTGTGCATGATGCACCTCGCTTGAATTCAACTTTCTACGGTCAGCACCGAAATGCCGCTGGCTTTGGCCTGGCAAACCAGCTCCGAGGTATCGTCACCACCCGGCAGGGCGATGATCAGGTCGGGGCGGCTGTCGGCCAGCATGAAGTGGTTGCGCTGGCGTTCGGCCTGTTTGCCGTGGCGCTGCCAATTGGGTGGGTAGCGCACCACGTCGATACCGATTTCCCGTGCCCATTCCTCGATCTCACTGCCCAGGAACTGGTTGCCGCCGTGGATCAGTACCTGCACCGGGCGCAGGCGGTGGTAAGCATCCAGCACATGGCGGGACTTTTTGGTGTCGGCGTAATGACGACCTGCACAGATCAACACGCGCATGAGTAAATCCTTTTCTTGCACGCTGGCGACCGGGCGGCCGCCAGCGTTTGAACGGCGGGGAGGGTCAGTACCACTGCTTGAAGCGGCGGATGTAGATCGTCTTCATCAGTTGGGCGACGCAGCAGTAAGCCAGCAAGGTGCCCACCAGCCATGGGAAGTACGCCAGCGGCAGCGGTTGCAGGCCCACCAGGGTGCCCAGTGGCGAGAACGGCACGTAGATGCCCAGGGCGATCACGATGCAGGTCATCATCAACACCGGCCACGCGGCCGTGCTCTGGAAGAACGGGATCTTGCGGGTGCGCAGCATATGCACCACCAGGGTTTGCGAAAGCAGCCCCTCGATAAACCAGCCGGACTGGAACAGCGTCTGCATTTCCACACTGTTGGCCGAGAACACGTACCACATCAGCGCAAAGGTGGTGATGTCGAAGATCGACGAGGTCGGCCCGATCCAGATCATGAAGCGGCCAATGTTTTTCGCATCCCACTTGCGCGGCTTGGCCAGGTATTCCTTGTCCATCTTGTCCCACGGCAGGGCCAGCTGGGAGATGTCGTACATCAGGTTTTGCAGCAGCAGGTGGATCGCCAGCATCGGCATGAACGGAATGAACGCACTGGCCACCAGCACCGAGAACACGTTGCCGAAGTTGGAGCTGGCGGTCATGTTCAGGTACTTCATGATATTGCCGAAGGTTTCGCGGCCCTTGAGCACGCCTTCTTCGAGCACCATCAGGCTTTTTTCCAGCAGGATAATGTCGGCCGATTCCTTGGCGATGTCGGTGCCGCTGTCTACCGAAATACCCACATCAGCATCGCGCAGCGCCGGTGCATCGTTGATACCGTCACCGAGGAAACCGACGGTGTGGCCGTTGGTTTGCAGAGCCTTGAGCACGCGGGATTTTTGCAGCGGCGTGAGCTTGGCAAACACCGTGCGTTCTTCCACGCGACGCAGCAAGGTGGCGTCGTCCATGGCTTCGATTTCCACGCCCAGCAGCGGCTGGCCGGGCTCCAGGCCAACCTGGCGGCAGATCTTGCTGGTGACCACGGCGTTATCGCCAGTCAACACCTTGATCGCCACACCAATCTGTTGCAGCGCCGCAATCGCCGGGCCTGCGGTTTCTTTCGGTGGGTCGAGGAAGGTCAGGAAGCCCTGGATCACCAGGTTGCGCTCGTCGCTGGTGGTGTACTGCTGGCGTGCCAGTGCTTTGGGGATATTGCGGGTCGCCACCACGAGTACGCGGAAACCGTCTTCGTTGTAGTCATTGGCGAGTGCCAGCAGGGCGTCACGACGGCGCTCATCCAGGGGCAAGGCTTCGCCGGCCTCCATCACATGCGTGGCAATGCTCAGCATCTCTTCCACCGCACCCTTGCACACCAGCAGATGGTCACCGGCGGCATCCTTGACCACGATCGACAGGCGACGGCGGACAAAGTCGAACGGCAATTCATCGACCTTGCTGTAGGCAAACGGCACTTGGAACTTGGGGTTTTGTTCCGAGAACTGCACCACGGCCTGGTCCATCAGGTTTTTCATGCCGCTCTGGTGAAAGCTGTTGAGCCAGGCCAGGGACAGCACCGCGTCATCACGCTGGCCGAAGGCATTTACGTGATGCTCGAGGATGATCTTGTCCTGGGTGAGGGTGCCGGTCTTGTCGGTGCACAGCACATCCATCGAGCCGAAGTTCTGGATCGCATTGAGGCGCTTGACCACCACTTTGCGCTTGGCCATGGCCGTAGCGCCCTTGGCCAGGTTGGCGCTGACGATCATCGGCAGCATTTCCGGGGTAAGGCCGACGGCTACCGCCAGGGCAAACAGGAAGGCATCGCCCCAATCGCCCTTGGAGAAGCCATTGAGGAAGAACACGATGGGCACCATCACCAGCATGAAGCGGATCAGCAGCCAGCTGACACTGTTCACGCCCCGGTCGAAGGCGGTTTGCACCCGCGAGCCGACAATCGCCTTGGCCAACGAGCCAAAGTAGGTGCGCGGCCCCGTTGCCACCACCACTGCTTTAGCGCGGCCGCTGACCACGTTGGTGCCCATGAAGCAGATGTTCGGCAAGTCCAGCAGGTTGCCTTGGTCGGCGGCGAGGGTGGAGGCAGATTTTTGCGTGATATCGCCCAGGGTGTCGTACTTCTCCACCGGCAAGGCTTCGCCGGTCAGCACAGCCTGGCTGATAAACAGGTCGCGGGACTCGATCAGGCGGATGTCGGCAGGGATCATGTCACCGGCGGACAACTGCACGATATCGCCGGCCACCAGGTCGCGCATCGGCACTTCGCGCAAGGTGGGCTGGGCGCCCACCTGCTCGCGGCGCAGCACGGTGGCGGTGGTGCGCACCATGGCCTTGAGGGCCTCGGCGGATTTGGCCGAACGGTGTTCCTGCCAGAAACGCAGCAGGCTGCTGAGCAACACCATGGTCATGATGATGACGACCTTGGTCGGGTCGGCTTCTTCGCCTTCCTGCATCGGTAGCCAGCAGTCAGTCACAAAGCTGATGCCGCCCAGGGTCAATAGCACGTAGATGAACGGGTTGTTCAGTGCCTGCAGGAACTGGATGATCGCGTGCGGCGGCTTGTCATGGGCGACTTCGTTATAGCCTTCCCGTTGCAGGCGCGCCGAGGCGTCCAGTTCGGTCAGGCCGTCTTGGGTGGCCCGTACATTGGCGAGAGTGGCCGCCAGGCCATTGTGGGCTTCACGGGCGGCACGCATCGACAGCTTGGTGTCGGCGGCGGTGCCATTTTTCTTGTGCAGAGGCGTGTTTTTTACGGCGCTCATTGTCTGTACTCCTGTCGCCAATTCTCGACAAAACATACCCGGTACTTACCTGCAGACAGGCGAGCGAAAGCATGCCGAGCCGCAAACTTTGCGATCGGTTTAAATAAGGTGTTCACATAACTTCTGAAAGGCCCGCTAACAGCGCGTTAGTTAACTAACGTGCAGCGGGCTACTACTGGACCTGTTCATAACGAACTCCAGGGTCATCAATAAGAAAGTTGTTGTTTCCGGCTAGGTCAGGCGGCGCGAGCGCTCAGGTAAAGACCGAACAGCAAGCGCGCTTGCGACAGGCTGGAAACCTGGGGTCTCTGTGGGTCTTGAGGGTCGGCGTGATCCCAGTGCTGCACCAGGTGGCCGCTTTCAGGGCATATACGCCAGTGGGCCAGCGGCGGTGCCGGGCGCACTTGAGGGGAGGGTGTGGCAAAGATGGAGCGGGTTGGCAAAAAGCCTGCCGGTACTCGGCACAGCTTGGCGCGCAGGGCGGCAACCAGTGTGCGTGTATCGGGCAAAACAAGGAATTGGAAGGTCATAACACACCTCGGGACCGGACGGGCGACCGGCGAGGCAGTTACGGTGGAGCATCAAGCTCTAGCGCAGCTTACCGGACCTGGAACGCGAGTCCTGTCATATTCTGGGTTTGGCGCCCGATGCCCGCAGAGGCGGTGCTCGGACAGCGACTAGATACTGTGTCCATTGGCTTCTTTTGTGAGGTTTAAAAAAGGCCCCAGTTGCGGGCACGGGCAATCTACTCAGGGCATCAGTGAATGTCAACGTATGATTAATTAAATTGTCCGGTGTTCAGAGTTCGTTCAGATAAGAGGCGCGCGTAAGTTATAGTTGAATAACTTCATATACCGTGCGAGGCGAGGAGTGCCAGATAGATCAATACTAAACCGCAGGCCGCATAACTCACGCGTTGCCACGTCGGTGATGCGTTTTTGCGCAGCAGGTTTACCAAGGCGGCAGTGAGAAAGCACGAGAGCACCGACGCCAGCATGAAGCCGGCAAAAAACATCAGGGTCTGCCCGTGGCTGGGAGTGGTGCCGACGATACCCGACAGAGCACTGCCCAGGGCGCCCCAGTAGACGATGTTCTTCGGATTGGCCAGGGAAATCGCCGCGCCCACCGCCAACGCATTTTTGCCTGAACTGGCAGGGGCGTCGTCCGTTGCGGGTAACTGCCAGGCATCGATCAGGCTGCGGATGCCCAACCAGGCCAGGTACAGCGCGCAGACGATTGTGAGTGGCACCCGCACTGCATCATGCTGGATCAGCAGTGCGATGCCGGTGAGGCCAATCACGGCCCAGACGGCGTCGCCCACCAGCGAGCCGAACTGCACCAGCAAGGCTGGTGTGAAGCCATGGAGCAAGCCGCGGCGCAGGGTCTCTGCCAGTACGGCGCCGGGGGAAAGGCAAAATACGAAGCCGAATACCAGCGCATAAACAAAGATCGACAGCATGCTCAGCTCCTTTCGAGAAAGTGCCAGAGCATACGTCAGTCCGGGAGGGGGATACCACGTCCTCTGTAGGAACACTCGCGATGGCGGTGTGTCAGCCACTGAGTCTTCAACTGAACCACCGCTTTCGCAGGCAAGCCAGCTCCCACACTGGCCATGCATTGCCCACAGAATCAGCGCCTGGCGCAGATCCCCTGTAGGAGCGAGCTTGCTCGCGAGAAGCGTCAACGATAACGCGTGTTTCGTGGATGAGCGCGGTGTCTATGAGTTTTTCGCGAGCAAGCTCGCTCCTATGTATGGACTCGCCCCCACTGTCAACCCGCTTTTCAAACAATGGTACC